>CALCSX010000147.1 GCA_937894165.1 uncultured Saprospiraceae bacterium
CGCGCAAGGAATTTACATTGTACTCTTCCTGTTTTGTGCACGACTTCATTGCTTATAACAAATACTATTGATCTTCAGTAATGTCTAATTTCAAATTTTTTAATTTGGGTCACGCGCTGCTCAAAAGAAGAAAAAATTGAAGAATTAACTTTTGATCTCCTCCAGCTTTTTTTGAACTTTGGAAGCTATCTTTTCCGCAGGAACTTGATAATTATTCCCACTCCAGAAAGTCAGGATATTCATAAAGGTATTTTCAAGATTGAAAAAGGAAGGAAAGGGCTTGGGTATAATATTAAAATCATTGTCACTGATGACGAAATAATGTCCACCCGCTGTATCATCCCCTCTTTCTCGATACAAATGCCCGAAATAAACATTTTCTTTAAAGGGATTTTTCGAACTCTTATATTCGCCGTCCGTATTCAGGAAATATTCATTTGTAGCGGCTTCCAAAAATCTATTAAGATCTTTATTATATAGAAATTCCACTTTGGAAAATGTGTAAGCCTGAGGGAAATTCCGAATGAAATCCATATTGAGGCTATCTCTATCCGAAATGGTTTTTTCAAGAAGTTTTTCTATCCTCGGGATTCGCTGTTCCGGTGTTTGTGGGTCTGCTAACCATTCCTTCAATTGATTGATTTTTCTTTCATGGAAGGGCAGGATTATTATCAGTGTAGCTTCCGACAAATTGTTGGTATGCTTTATAGCCAGTTCACTTCTTTCTTCTGAGGGTAATGTGGTTAATTCTCTACTTAGACTTTGTGCACTGACTTGGTTTAGCAGGAATAGAAAAAAGAAAAGTGAACATATTATTTTAACTTGCGACATAATTACGGTTTAGGATCAAATATAAAAAGAAATACAATGATTCAACAATATAACGTTCAATACCATTTAGAGAGTTCATAGAGAAAAAAATTACAAATAATATATTCCCTTTAAACCTGCAAGTGGAATTTTGCTATTTATATGTTTAAAAAATTTTTAAGAAAAATTACTGCGAATGCTACCTAAGTACGACATTGAAAAAACTACTGAAAGAATCGAGCAAGAAATCGTATTTATTGACAAGATTTTAGATTCCTCATCGAAGATTATTGTAGGTCAGGATCACATGATGGATGCCTTGTTGATTGCATTATTGTGCGAGGGACATATTTTGCTGGAGGGCATGCCGGGTTTGGCAAAAACCTTAGCTATTAAAACCCTTTCCACCCTTATTGGAGGGCAATTCAGTCGAATTCAGTTCACTCCTGACTTGCTGCCTGCTGATATTGTGGGAACATTAATATACAATCCTAAGGACTCTGCTTTTAATATTAAGAAAGGACCCGTATTTGCCAATTTTATCCTAGCCGATGAGATCAACAGAGCACCGGCTAAGGTGCAGTCAGCCTTATTAGAAGCTATGCAGGAGCGCCAAGTAACCATTGGGGATGAAAGTTTCAAATTGAGCAGACCTTTCATGGTTTTAGCCACCCAAAATCCTATCGAACAGGAAGGAACATATGTTTTACCGGAGGCACAGATGGACAGATTTATGTTGAAAGTAAAAGTGGATTATCCGCTAAAGGAGGAGGAAAGAATGATCATTAGGAGGAATTTGACTTTAGAGGTTCTCAATAACGTAGAACCTGTCGCAAGTCTGGAGGAAATCCTTCAATCAAGAGATACCGTCAGGGAAATATACCTTGACGAAAAAATAGAAAGTTACATTTTGGATATCGTTTTTGCCAGCAGAAAGCCTGAGGAGTTCGGGTTGCAGAAACTGAAAGGTATGATAAGTTATGGCGCCTCTCCTAGGGCTAGCATCAATCTAGCTTTGGCATCAAAGGCGAAGGCCTTCCTGAATAAAAGAGCTTTTGTTATACCGGAGGATGTCCGTGGGATGGCATTGGATGTGCTGCGACATAGAGTAGGACTGAGTTACGAAGCTGAGGCAGAAGGAATTAGTCGGGAAGATGTAATTGTCGAAATACTCAACAAGGTAGAGGTTCCTTAAAATGCATAATTTGAAGTTACAGTATATTTTATCTTTTTTTGTCTTCCTGCTCCTAGGCGGTGTAGCTCAATCACAATCAAGTGCTGACTGGGACAGGGTAGCTTTACTTTACGATTCCGAAAAATCATTTCAATGGGTGAGGAAATGGAAAGGAATGCTACATGAAGTGCACGATATTGAAATTGTGCTAGCCTCCCAAGATGACAAGATAAAGGGTTGGTTTTCCTATGTAAAATCCCGAGACACCCTATTTCTTGAAGGAAGTTTCGACGGGCAGAACCTAAAACTCCTTGAATACAATAAAAATGGCGACCACACAGGCAATATTTACGCCTCTTTAGAAAACAATGAGTTCGAAGGCGAATACAGAAACAAACGGGACACCTACAGTTGGTTACTATATTTATCAGAACAATCGGAAGACCTAAATTTTGCCTCCATAAAAAATCTTTTTTACCTACGTCAATATAGAAATGTCGAAGAGGGAAAAGAACTGGATCTCATATTAACTGCCCGCAACCAAAACACCATAAGTGGCGTACTCTATTTTCTCAATAGATCAATAGCCTATGATTGCAAAGGATTCAAAATCAAAGATTTCGAGTATGAAATGCAGCTGGCAGATTTTTCCGGGACACACATGGGCTCAGCTTATCTCTCTACATTTCCGGGCAATCAAAAAATAACTTTCAATCCTAAAAGCAGTGGATCATTCAGTATTCCCCTGTCCATGTATGCTGAATCGACGCTGGAGTGGTTGAAGCATTCTTCCTATGAATCTATGATAGAAGTTTCCTATCCAAAGATGCAAAACCATCATTTTGACGAATTTGCAGGCAAAATTACCTCTGATTGGTTCAATTCTTTGACAAACCTCTGTGAGGATGATAAAATAAAAAGTAATTTCGAGGAAAGTGACTGGAGAAATGCCGTGTTAGGATCGTCATGGTTTGAACCTTACTACCTTTCAGAGACGATGGTCTCCGGATGTTTTATCATGACTAACAATAGAACAGTTCCGAAATTTACCTACCTGCCAATAACATTTTCACTGGACAAGGAGAAGGAAATTGACATTCGTTCAGAATTTAAAAACATCAAAAAATTGGAAGAAATCATTTTTACGGAACGTAAAAAAATGAAAAAAACCGATTCGAATGAATATAATAATTTATACAATGAGTGGTTGTTGAACCAGGGATTTACTAGTTTGGTTATGACCAATGGCGGAATTGTAGCCTTTTCGGAATATGACATTAGGTTTGGTTTACAGAAAATTTTTATACCTGCAGAAGTGTTCCGAAAAGAGTTGAAATCATTTTCTATTTTAAGAAAATTTCTAAATTGAAATGGAGAGAACGGAAAGACAGAAAGAAATACTTAAAAAGGTCAAGCGAATAGAGATCAAAACGAGAAAATTGAGTTCTAACTTGTTCGGTGGGGAATTTCAAAGTGCTTTCAAGGGTCGTGGAATGTCATTTAGCGAGGTTCGGGAATATAATTACGGTGATGATATCCGATTTATCGACTGGAATGTCACTGCTAAGACGGGCATTCCGCATGTCAAGGTGTTCGAGGAGGAGCGGGAACTAACAGTCATGATTTTAGTGGATGTAAGTCCTTCTACTTATTTTGGGACTCAGCAAAATTTCAAATCTGACATCATAGCTGAATTGGCTGCTTTGATTTCATTTTCAGTGATTCAAAATAATGATAAAGTAGGTCTGATTACATTCAATCAGGAAGTAGTAAAATACATTTCCCCGGGAAAAGGTCGCTCACAAGTGCTTTCTATTATTAAGGAAATATTGGATTCTCCCTACGATCAGGGTACTACAAATATCGAAAGTGCACTAAGGTATATGTCCAATGTTATAAAGAGAAAATGTATTGTTTTTCTGATTTCTGATTTTTTTGTTCCGGATTTTACAAAATCAATCAGGGCAATGGTTGGAAAACATGATATGATAGGTGCACAAATCGTCGATCAGAGTGAATATTCCATGCCGGATTTGGGAATTTTGAACATCAAGGATCCTGAAACCGGAGCTATGCGGCTTTATGATACATCTAGCGGGCAAAATAGGGCGGCGCTTCAAGAATTTTACAAAAAACACAGAGAGAGCACCAAAAGTAATTTCCGGAAAAGCGGTGCTTCCTATCTCGAAGTGCCCATAAATGAAAAATATGCTTCATCATTACATTATTTTTTTAAAGAAAGGATGAAATGACGATTTTGAAGAATATAAATTTGGTGATCCTGTTTCTATTATTGGTCTTGTCGGCGAATGCTCAAATAGGAGGCTTTGTTGATGCTCCTTCCGGACGGACTAGAATAGGCGATCATTTTACAGTAAAATATTCTATTGATAGGGATCCGGAATTGACCATCCTAGAAATAGATTATTCTGTATTAGATTCTGCCTGGATCAAAATAATTGATACCACCGGGATTGCGGAGACTCAGAAATCCGGTTCCATACAAATGGATTTTGAGATAACTTATTCCCTTTATAAGGAGGGAGAAGTGAGCATTCCCGGCATTCCCGTTTATTACACTTTTAATAATGTGAGAGATACCTTTGTCACTGAAGGAGTCAATGTGAAAGTTGAATTTCTCCCAAGTCCGGATACAATTGCACCTTTAAAAGATATTATTGAAGAGGAGGCCAAATGGTATGATAATATCCTTTTCTATATTATTGCTGTTCCACTCGTTATTTTATGGATAGTGCTATGGCTTTTTATTACAAAAAGGAAAAGAGTGGAGTGGCAATTGGAAAAAATTAAACCCGTGCAGCCCGAACGCCACGCCCATGAGGTAGCCTTAGAGCAGTTAAAATTATTGGAGGAGAAAAAATTGATTGAAGTCGGGAAATTTAAGGATTTTCAGATTGAATTGACCGGAATCATGCGAACCTACATCAAAAAACGGTTCCATATCAACGCTACTGAAATGACTAGTAAGGAGACGATCAAAGAGTTGTCACAAAAAGTTACCAGTAGACAGTTGGTGGCAGTCAAGGAGGTATTGGACATTGCCGATTTAGTGAAATTTGCCAAATACCAACCCGCAGAGACTATTCACAATAACTTATTGGAGAAGGCGAGAAATTTTTTCATCAAAACAGCTAAGAATATACCGCATTTATAATGGATTTTGGAGGACTATTTAAAGATTTAGAATTTGCATATCCCTGGGCTTTCGTACTCCTGGCCATAATACCCTTGTTGTTTTACTTTTGGAAAAAGCAAGGCGATATTTATTTTAATTGGGCGAATGCTTCCACTTTACCCTCCGGTAAATCATTCCGTATCATTTTGCTAAAATCCGTCAAATATTTCCGGACAGCAGCCCTTATTTCACTTATTATTGCATTAGCCGGCCCGCAATACCACTATCAAATCGAAGAATCGAGTTCCGAGGGCATTGATATTATGCTTTGCATCGATATTTCCGGGAGCATGTTGGCTAAGGATTTTGATCCAAATAGATTGGAGGTTGCGAAAGAGGTGGCTGCTAATTTTATCGAAAAAAGACCATTCGACAGGATAGGTCTGGTGCTGTTTTCAGGAGAGAGTTTTACCCAAACACCATTGACCCTTGACCATGATTTATTGATACAATCTATCAAAAATACTGAGGTTGGCATTATCAGAGATGGAACAGCTATCGGCATGGGTCTGGCTAATTCTGTCAACAGATTGTCTTCCGAAGAAATAAAAAGTAAAATCGTCATACTTCTGACGGATGGTGTCAACAATTCCGGCTATATCGATCCGGTATCGGCGACTGAGTTGGCACAAAAGTATGGTGTCAAAGTTTATACCATCGGCGTAGGCTCTACAGGAGATGCGCCAATGCCCATGTCCAGAAGGTCCGACGGCACTTTTATATATTCCATGGTAAAGGTGGAGATAGATGAGGTTTTACTAAAGAAAATTGCAGCGGAAACGGGAGGTAGGTATTTCAGAGCAACTACGAAAGAGATGCTATCTTATATCTACTCGGAAATTGATAAAATGGAGAAGACAGAGGTAGAAATTGAAATTCTCTCTGATATAGAAGAGAAATTCAGGGTTTTTCTATTAATTGCTTTCTTCCTTATTTTACTGGATTTACTGATCAATTTTGTTGTGGCTAAAAGGATGAGGATATGATGACGACATTTCGATGGGAGGAGCCGACATATATTATTTTGGGGATTATTACGTCAGTTTTAGTGGTCGTAATGTTATTTGTTTACCACAAATGGCAGTTGAGCGCAGGGAAATATTTTTTAGAGGAATCTCAAAACAAGCTTTCCAATAAAGGTGATAAAATATCACGTTTTTATTGGTGGTGGACAGCTTTGCCGCTTGTTCTCGGCTTAGCGTTTGCCAATCCACAATGGGGAGAACGCTCAGAGACCCGAACGGTAACAGGCACAGATATCATGATAGCCATTGACATTTCGTCCAGTATGCTGGCGCGAGATGTGCCGCCCTCGCGAATGGAAAGAGCCAAGCATTTCAGCAGCACAATGATTGATGAGCTTTTTGGAAATAGAATCGGTCTGATACTTTTCGCAGGTGGAGCTATCAAACAATCCCCCCTTACCACCGATTACAAGATTTTGAAAACAATGGTACAAGCTGCCACCCCTTCACAGGCCGCCGCGCAGGGGACGAATATAAAAGATGCTATCAAACTAGCCATGTTAAAATCCAATGATGATGAGGATACTGCCAAAGCCTTGCTTCTTATCACCGATGGTGAAACGCATGATGAGGATGCCTTAGAGGAAGTGAGAAAGGCAGCGAAGGAAGGAATTTCCATTTTTGTCGTCGGCGTAGGTACGGAAACCGGAAGTCCGATTCCCGACCCCGGCAATCCCTACAGCAATTTCAAAAGGGACGAGCTGGGCAATGAAATAATAAGTAGATTGAATGTAGATATGTGTCGGAAATTAGCAGCTGAGGGCGGAGGAAAAGCTTATATTTTAAACAATATGGAGGTAGTGATCGATAGTATAGTGGAAGAAATGAAGAAGCTGGAGTCGCGAGAAATAGAGACGACAGCCTACCAAAAATACAATAGTTATTTTTTCTTTTTCGTTATTTTAAGTATAATTTTGTTGATAGGATTATCTTTAAAATCTAAGATGATATGAAGTTTTACTTGATAATATTTATAATAATTTCATCCTTCCTTTCTGCCTCCGCCCAGTCTGTTCATGCGGGCAAAATGAAGGGGGATGTTGCCTATAGAGCCGGAAATTTCACCGATGCTTATAATTATTACTCCAAAGCTTTCACCAAAGGAAATGATGCACAGAGTTCCTACAATGCAGGCAACTCGAAATATCAAGTAGCACAGTATGAGAGCGCTATCGCACATTATAATCAAGCTATTGCTTTAAGCGAGAATGATGATATAAAATTCAGGTCTTATTATAATAAAGGGAATTCCTATTTCCAAATGAATCAACTGGAGAAAAGTCTGCAAGCATATCAAAATGCACTCGCCATCAATCCAAAAGATCTCGAAGCCAAAAGAAATGCCTCTAAAATTGTAAGATTGCTTCAAGAGCAACAAGAGCAAGAAAAACAACAACAGCAGGATCAGGAAAATCAGGAGCAACAAGAAAAGGAAAATCAAGAGCAACAGGAAAGTCAGGAAAATCAAGAGCAAGGTGAAGAGAGCGAAAAATCTGACAAAAGTGAGGATAATCAAGAGAGTCAAGAACAGCAAAGTGAACCCGAAAGTGTAAATGAATCTAATGAAAAGAAGGAAGAAATTTTGAACATGGAAAATATGTCCGCCGAACAGGCTCAAGAACTACTTCGCATAATTGAACAAGAAGAGAGAAAAGTTTTGGAAAAATTGAGAACAGTACCCTATTCATCAAAAAAATCACAAAAAGATTGGTAAAAAGGAGGTAATTATGAGAAATTTTATTGCAATTGCTATTTTCTTAAGCTTTATTTTGAATGCACAGGCGCAGGAGAGAGCCGGAATTTCAGTCAGTACAAGTTCTGATACAGTGCTATTGGGCAATTTTTTTGAGGTAAAATTCACGGTCGAAAATTTTGACGGCCAATTTATCCCACCGAATCTCGAAGATTTTGAAATTGTGGGAGGCCCCAATCAGTCGAGCATGATGAGCTTCATTAACGGAAAAATGTCGAAAAGTGCTTCATACAGCTATTACTTGAAACCTGTTTTCGAAGGCGTTTACGAAATTGGATCTGCCAGAGTGGAGGGGGATGTAGAGGAATTAAGCACATTACCGATACAAATAGTGGTCATAGAGAACCCGGATGGCATCATTCAGCGGCCGAACCAACCGCGGGAGAGAACTTTCGACTCATTTATTAGAGATGGAGACAAAGAAGCAGAGCCGGCTAAACCAAAGAGAAAAACATTCAGAATATAGCTTAGGGATGTTGAGGATTTTTGTAACTTTTTGGATACTGATTTTTATTTCAGCCTTTTTATCGGCACAAAGTCCCACTTTCGAGGCTATAATCAGTTCGAGTACCGTGGATGTGAACTCTACCGTTTCCATCTCATTCAAATACAGCGGAAATAAGGAGGTAAGCGACTTCAATGCGCCTGACTTCTCCCCTTTTCGTACTATGGGCAGTATGTCTACAGCTCGGTCCAGTACAATAATTAATGGGAGAGCTTCGAATGAGCAGAGATATACCTTCACTCTGGTGGCCCCCGATACTCCGGGCACTTACACGATACCCTCAGCCTCTGTCAATGAAAGTGGTAAAAGATTAGTCTCCAAGCCTCTAAAAATAAAAGTTCAAAAAATAGATCCCACTAGGCTCAAAGAACTGGAGGAAGAGGCATTTCTTGAAATCAAACTCAGCAAGGACACCGCTTATATCGGAGAACCAATCAAAATGGAGGTGAATCTGTACTTCAGAAAGTATAATATCGACAATTTGAGTGTCTTAGGCCAGCTGAATTACGACGATTTTATCTCTGAGGGGCTCATACCCAACAATTACCGAAATTCGAGAAGCGAAATTAATGGTCAAGTTTTCCAGGTTCAAAATCTGGGTTCACGAATATTATATCCGCGCAAAACAGGGCATTTGAGTCTCGGGCAGCTCATCCTGCAAGCCAATCAAGTACTGAAGTCAGAATCTTTTGGATTTATGAGAACCAATACCGAAGTTCGACCGATACAGTTGAAGTCTAAAGAAATAAATCTCACCGTCATCGACATCCCACGACCGGCACCGGACGATTTTATAGGAGCCATTGGAAAGTTGGAAGCGGATTTTAAGATTTCAAAGCAACGCCTCGGCAAGGGTGATGGCTTTACACTATGGACCACGGTCAAAGGCAATAGTGATATCAATAGAATCAGCATTCCGGATTACAATATCGGGGAGAATTTCGAAATATATACCCCCAAAGTAGTTCAAGAGGAGAGCGATGTGGGGCAAGAAAATATAACCAATTACAAGATTTTTGAGCATGTCTGCATTGCAAATGAGGAAGGCTCTTACAATCTCAAATTTGGATTCTCGTACTTCGATACTGAACTGAAGGATTATGTTCAGTTGGAAAAAAGTTTTGCCTTGGAAGTGCAGGGCGAGGGTGCAGCGGGCTTGCCAAGCATATTGGAGATCGAGGAAGATGGCGTTCAGGAAGTTTCTACCTGGGGCTGGCTGGGCATTGGAGTGACGACATTGGTGCTTTTGGGCGCATTTCTTTATTATCGCCGAAGAAGAGAAGACGAAATGGACAAATTGAATATCATTATGCCTTCGGTTAAGTCTTGTGACGAGAGGCTGAGCAGTGCAGTGGATTTTTTAAATATGGGACGGGAAAAGCAGTTTTATGACGAAATTTATCGTTTATGGACTGAATTTATCATCCACAACTGTGCGCTGCCTCAGTCGGAGCTCAATTTACGGACTATGAAGGCGGCATTGCGAGACAAATCCATACCTTCGAATTATATCGAAAAGTTAGAAGCTATTTTGAAAGTTTGCGATCTCAGTCTGTATGGCAAGTTGGACAAATCGGAGGAGATGGAGGCGGTGCTGCGGGATTGCGAGGAGCTGTTGAGGGATTTGGATCTAGAATTTAAGCAAGAGAAATAATTTGATGTAGTGAGCCTCATCTCCTGTTTTGTGCGCGATGTCTTCGCTTAAAATAAATAGTATTGATTATCAGTAATATATAATTTCAAATATGATATTTTGGGTCATGAAGAGCACAAAAAAAGGTTTTTATAAATGATATTTTCATATATCTTTTAGTGGCTCGCCAACCCACTAACCCCCTGAAGAGGTATGCGCTGTCATAACACAATAAGTTTTTTTATTCACTTTATCTTCCTGTGTAAAAACCTATACTTTTCTCTATAGGAATGTGGGACATGCGCAGGGGTACACTATTATATTTCTATTTTTTAATGCTCTGCAGCCCCTAATATCAATTAAAT
>CALCSX010000148.1 GCA_937894165.1 uncultured Saprospiraceae bacterium
AAGCAGGCGTATTAGGAGTATTGCCCGGTATCGTCGGAAGTTTTCAGGCGACAGAAGCCATTAAAATGATCACTGGAATTGGCGAAGTGGCTTCAGGAAAACTATTGATGATTGACACCCTCACTTTGGAATTCAATAAAATAAACATCAAAAAAGAGGAAAAGAACAGCCAAATCGACAAATTGATAGATTATGATGCATTTTGTGGCACGGCGAGCACCGAACAAAATGTTAAGGAAATATCTCCGGCTGAACTCCGAAAATTAATGGAGGGAGATGATAGTTACCAACTGATAGATGTACGGGAGCCGTTTGAGTATAACAACCGGAATATAGGAGGTAAATTAGTGCCACTAAAGGAACTGGAGGAAAGGATAAATGAGATTTCCAGAGAGAAAATGGTTGTAGTGCATTGTCAATCCGGAGGAAGAAGTAAAAAAGCTATCGAAATGTTAATGAAAAATGGCTTTAAGGATGTATTTAATTTGACAGGAGGGTTGGCTAATTTCTAATTGGTGATTGATTAATTGATTATTTGATTATTTGATTAATGTACTGATTTATTGAAATGATGAATTTAGGTTTCTATAAGAAATGCCAATCTTTATTTACAAACGGAGCTGATCTAAGATTTTGATTATATTTATAAATGGGTGCTTATGACAATTCATCGCTATGTGTTTGATAGGCGTAAAAAGTAAAAATTTGATATTAAGGTGCTTTAAATATTTGGCTTCGCTATTTATGCTCGTCATTCTGACGACTGGTGATTCCTTTTTTCAAGAACAGAGAGCATATTTTTTCTCCCCACATCCGACTGAGCTTTTTCAAGTTAACTTCTCCCAGGCTGATGACGACCTTTGCAATTACAAAGCAGGGCTTGTAGGTATTGAAATGCCACTTCTGCCCCTTTCATTTAAGGATTCCTGGATTTTCTTTAGCAATTTTGTCGCAACCTTACTAAAATTCCAGTTGTCTGTCTTCTTTAGTATTAAGGAGTTACTTTCAGAGATCTATATCCCCATTCTTGAAATTTCTCTGAAAGAGCTGCCCTGAGTTTATACATCCCCCGGAATTTTCAAGAGCTCTTGTAATGCACTTTACCTGGTGCTCCGAGTCTTTCATGAATTATAACCAACCCAATGTATAAACCAAAGAAAAATTCTTCTAAAAAGTCAAATGTTTTAACGAGAGCTTTTATCTGGCTAAAACGAAAATTTGTATTAATTCTTGCTGCGCTTATGATTGGATTTTCCAACGGAATGAGTGGCAGAAATGACATGGTTAATGCCAATCAGATTTTCAGAGAGCAAAGGGATAAGAAGGATTAGAAAATCAGTTGGTCATAGCATCTCACCTGGTCATAGCGTCTCGCTAGACCCCATTAACCCGAGCTTCCCGCTCTTTTGCAACGGGGCGATAAATTAAAACGGAAATTCGATAAATCGCCATGGGAAGGCGACAATCGACATGAGGATGCTACACTATGAGGATGTGATAATTGCTATAGGGACGCGATAAATCGCTATGGAGACGCGATGAATCGCGTCTCTACCCGTAAATGTTTTTTAACTGCTGTTCGGCTTTTCCTATATCTGCACCCTTTCCCAATACTCCCTGAAAAATATCACCTTCTTTTCTCAATCGTTTTATCGCATTTTTGATGGTAAAATCCTTCATCTTTAAACCTTTTTTTACCTCGTCCCAATGCAGCGGCATCGATACGGTTGCGCCTGGTTTGGGCCTTAGCGAATAGGGTGCGGCAACTGTTGCCTGAGGACGATTCTGCAAAAAATCAATATACATCTTGCCTTTTCTTTTCGAGGTTAATCTTTCAATACTGGTGAAATTAGGAATTCTAGAATGTACTACCCTGGCAAGGGCTCTTCCGAATTCCTTCGAATCTTCATAAGTACAAGTTGAACCCAATGGAATGTAAATATGCAATCCCGTAGATCCTGAAGTCTTACAATAGCAGTCCACCCCTATTGCATCAAGCACTTCTTTTGTAACCTGAGCCGCCTTTATCACCTGCTCGAAAGTGTTTTTATCCGGATCCAGATCAATTATACACCAATCCGGGTTATCCGGACTTTCG
>CALCSX010000149.1 GCA_937894165.1 uncultured Saprospiraceae bacterium
TGCAGGCATATGAGAATGGTGAATATAACAAAGCAATCGAATTTTTCAGTAAAGAAAATCTTGCAGAAGATACCAAATTGTACCTTTATATATCGTATTTAGCTATAGGTGAGGGGACGAAGTCGATTGCCGGTTTAGAGGAAATTGCTGGATCGCAAAATAATCAGTTTCAAGATGCTGCGCTATGGTATCTGGCTTTGGCATATGTGCAGGCGGGAGACGAAGTGAAAGCTAATGAGGTTTTGGAAGAAATTCAGAAATATCCAAATCATTATAAGAAGGTACAGGCTGCAGATTTGGCAGAACAATTAAAAAATTAAGGTGGAGATCCTGAAGTATACTTAACAGTTCCAACTAATTATTTAATAACTACGTCATCGAATCTAATTATTGTTTATTTCTACCCATAGTGGATACTAGACGGCATCTTTTATTGAATAATTTGGACAATTAGCGTTTTGGAAATCCTTTTAACAAAAGTACTCTATGTATATGGAAAATTCAATTATTTAGAAATGGAAATTGACGTTACTGAGAGAAGTTTTCTTTCGTGAAAAATATAATAGAAGTGAAAGGCTTATTAATGAAAAGCCTAATAAAAGAATATCTGTGATTTTATCATTTTTAATGTTTAATGGCGTATCATCACCATAGTAAACCAAACCTGCCCAGTAGTAAGGATGTCTTAAAGCTGAAGGTGATTCGTTTAGGTATTGTTTTTTTGCTTTTTGCAATGCGGCAGCCTTGCCATAACCATCTTTAAGATTTTGGTAAAAATGACTCATGATTTGCTGCGTAGAATTATCATTGACCGGCCAGAGCGATAGCAATTGATTCATACAACCCGCATAAGCGAAAGCGCGACCCAAACTTTCAATTCCTTCCCCAAGATGTTGCTTTCCTGTGCCGGTGTTACATGCGCTCAAGGTTACTAAATCTGCTTTGAGATTCATACCCGCAATTTCGTTACTATACAGCAAGCCATCTTCTTCGGAGATATTGTTTTTATTGAAATATAATCGTGTATTATTTGGATTTTTATTGTCAATAACCCCATGAGTGGCAAGATGAATAATGTCCATTTTCGGAGCGAGTGCTTTGAAATTATCCTCGGTAGCCTCAGAGTGGAGTAATGGTTTAGTATTAAAAAGGCGACCAACATTTTTAACTTCCAGTTCAGATTGAGGTAAATGACCCGGTTCGTTCCGTGTTACATTTTGCAATGCTACTGATTTCGCCTTATTATCCTCTCCGGGCAAAAATACAGGTGCCATTGCTAGAACGTTTTCGATCCTTGGTGTTTTATTTAAGTTTGAATTATGTGAATATTTGTAAGAAATTTTCTTTGATTCAAATAGGAATACTCCATTATTATCGGTTAGAACTTCAAATGGAAGTATGGCTAAATTGCCGTCGGGAATTATATTTAGTTCACATTGGATATTTTGAATTTTCTCAGGAATTAGTGTCTCGTACAATATAAATCCGTACTCTCGGAGACAAGTTTCATTATCCTTCGAATGTAAAGCATGATGAAAGTCATTAATTTTGCAGTTTAGAGAGCCTGAATCCTCTAATTTAGAGAGATGGATTTCATTTTTTCCTATCAGAAGAATATAAATATCATCTCCATAAAAGTAATTGAGCTCGTAGCAGTTTTCATTTAGACTGTTTTGAATCTCACGGATATCTTGATGATTAGGTTGATAAATTTTACTGTAATATTGTGGGTGAGATTGTTTGATTTTTGTTAAAGTTAAATTTAGACTGTCTTTAGCTCTGTTTAATTTGGACAAATTTTTGGAGTAATTTTCAGTCAAATCCCCATTTGAAGTATCGTTAATTTGTCGATTGTAATATGTTATGGTATCCAAAAATCTCTTTTTTTCATTAATTAATTGCTCAGGAAAATTTATTAGCTCTTCAGAATTTGATTCTGCGATTTTTTCATAGAGGAAAATATTTTTACTGCGTTCAAAACAATTTAGGACTTGTTGTGAATTTAAATTGCAATCGATTTGGTACATAAGATAATGGAAAGACAAATGTGCTTCATACACCCATTTCAATTGAGAGATTAATTTTCGACGGGATTCGATATCATCATATCGGTATTTAATAAATTGGCTTAGAGAGTCAGCAATAGTTAGATTTATTTCAATGTTTTTTACAATTGAAGTATCATTCACGTACAATTTTTCTAAGTCTGTAGAAATATTTAATCTTAAAATATAGAAAAGGCTGGTGGGAACTTCCAGATTTTCAAAATTATATGGATCCCTCACATCGTATTTAATATTGGTATAAGCTCTATTTAGAGCCGTATTATATAAATGATTTTTATTTTCTGAGTGGTAAATAGATGCTAATAGGACATTAGTTTCAATTTGTGAATCATCAAATTGACTATTTTTACTTCTGCGTATTTTGAGAGATTCATTAAGGAAAGTCTTTGCCAGTTCAAATTCCTTTAATTCAATATAGCATTTAGCAATCATTTTTTTCTCTTCGGCTGATTCCAGGCTTTCCATTTTATCCAGTGCGGCACTAATCTTTTGAGCCTTTTGGAAACATTCTAAAGCTTGTTCAAACTTTTTTTGAAAATATAGACTTGTTCCCAGATTGGCATAGGTACGGGCATTTCTGATATGTAATTCACCATAAGTTTTGGTAACGATTTTTAGCAAAGTATGGTAGTACTCATCAGCTTCTTCGTATTTTTCCATCCAAATATTCACCAGTGCAAGATTGCTATAATTAGAAATTAAAGTAGGTGAATATTTACTGTATGATTTTCTTTTAAACTCTAGACTTTTTCGCAAACTTGACTCAGATTTTCCAAAATCCTTCATCTTAAAATAGGCTATGCCAATATTATTATAATATACCGTAAGTCTATTGGTGTCCTTTAATTGCCCGGCTATATCCAATAGTTTTTTATAAAACGATATTAACTGTGATTGTATCGGTATTTTTGAAGACTCAGATGGTGATGGGGTATGTGATGCTGAGGATTGTGCGCCTTCTGATCCAAATATCTTCCCGGGTGCGTCTTGTGATGATGGAGATATTTGTACCATCGATGATGAATACGATATAAACTGTGATTGTATCGGTATTTTCGAAGACTCT
The DNA here is from genome assembly GCA_937894165.1 of uncultured Saprospiraceae bacterium. GTDB lineage: Bacteria > Bacteroidota > Bacteroidia > Chitinophagales > Saprospiraceae > CALCSX01. Next base: position 3,133 of record CALCSX010000149.1, read on the forward strand.
GATGGGGATGGCGTTTGCGATGCTGAAGATTGCTCCCCACTAGACCCTAATATTTTCCCCGGTGCTCCGTGTGATGATGGCGATGTTTGTACCATTGATGATGAATACGATATTAACTGTGACTGTATTGGAATTTTTGAAGATTCTGATAGCGATGGTGTTTGCGATGCGGAGGATTGCTCCCCGCTAGATTCGAACATTTTCCCGGGGGCTCCATGCGATGACGGAGATTTATGTACTATCGATGACGAATATGATGCCAACTGTGACTGTATCGGTATATTTGAAGACTCAGATAGTGATGGAGTTTGTGATGCGGAGGATTGCTCCCCGCTAGACCTAAATATCTATCCGGGTGCTCCATGTGACGACGGAAATATTTGTACCATCAATGACGAATACGATGTTAATTGTGATTGTATCGGTATTTTTGAAGATTCTGATGGTGACGGCGTTTGCGATGCAGAGGATTGTGCGCCTGCTGATCCTAATATTTTCCCGGGTGCTCCATGCGATGACGGAGATTTATGTACTATCGATGACGAATATGATATCAATTGTGACTGTTTAGGAACTTTCGAAGACTCAGATATCGATGGGGTGTGTGATGCTGAAGATTGCTCCCCGCTAGATCCGAACATTTTCCCGGGCGCAGCTTGTGATGATGGAGATATTTGTACAATCGATGACGAATATGATATCAACTGTGATTGTATTGGAACTTTTGAGGACTCCGATGGTGATGGTGTTTGTGACACTGAAGATTGCTCCCCGTTAGATCAGAATGTATTCCCTGGTGCTCCTTGTAACGACGGAAATATTTGCACTGTTAACGATGAATACGATGCAAATTGTGACTGTTTAGGCACAATCCAAGATTCAGACGGTGATGGGGTTTGTGATGCAGAGGACTGTGCACCAAATGATCATGATTTGTATCCGGGCGCACCATGTGATGACGGCGACGACACCACGTTCAATGACCAGATAAATG
>CALCSX010000150.1 GCA_937894165.1 uncultured Saprospiraceae bacterium
TAACAATGGAGGAGTCAGCTACTCTTCTAATGGCAAAATTGGGAAGGGAATTGAAGGAGCAGGGGCATCAAATCATAAGTCTAAGTCTCGGCGAACCTGACTTCGACACACCGAATGAGATTAAAGAGGCAGCAAAAACAGCTCTTGATCAAGGTTTTACTAAATATTGTCCTGTAAGCGGTGTTCAAGACTTCAAAAAGGCCATTCAAAAGAAGATGGCCAGAGATAATAATATCCATTGTGCCTTAAATCAAATAGTGGTTTCGAATGGCGCGAAACAAAGTATTGCAAATGTGGTGCTGAGTTTAGTTAATCCGGGAGAAGAAGTTATCCTATTCGCCCCTTATTGGGTGTCCTATAAAGCCATTGCTGAATTTGCACAAGCTAAAGTGACAGAAATCAAAGCCGACATTGAATTAGATTACAAAGTCACAGCTGAGATGTTGGAGGAAAAAATCAATGCAAATACAAAATTATTAATTTTATCATCGCCTTGTAACCCATCAGGCTCAGTATTCTCGGAACAAGAATTGAAGGATATCGCAAAAGTTTTATTGAAATATCCCAACACATTTATTATTTCCGATGAAATCTATGAGTACATCAATTTCAATGAGAACCATTTTAGTATAGGTTCTCTGGACGAAATCAAGGACAGGGTAATCACTGTAAATGGTATGAGTAAGGGCTTTTCAATGACGGGATGGCGCTTAGGTTATCTTGTGGCTCATGAAGCAATTGCCTCTTCTTGCGAGAAAATCCAAGGGCAATTTACAAGTGGCGCTTCGACTTTTAGTCAACATGCCGCAGCCTTTGCATTGGAGCATAGTTTAAATTCCGCAGCCAATATGTGCCATGATTTTAAGGAAAGGAAGTCTGTAGTCTCCAAACTTCTCAATGATATAAAAGGTTTTAAAAGCAACGATCCCAAAGGTGCTTTTTATTTATTCCCGGATGTTAGCGCACTTTTTGGTCTGAAATTTAATGATATTACCATTAATGACGCCGATGATCTGGCGATGTATCTTTTGAAAGAAGCGCATGTCGCAACAGTTTCAGGCTCTGCTTTTGGCAGTCCCGAATGTTTAAGGATTAGTTATGCCGCCTCTCTGCCGGATTTAATTGAGGCGATGTCAAGAATTAAAATTGCGATTGAAAAACTAGTGTAGTTAATTTTTCAACTCTATAATTTTATATCGAAAGTCCTTAAACTGCGTGAAGATGATTCTATCATTTTCAATATAATCATATGTTTCCATTAGATTTTCCGGGGTAGACCATTTGTTTGTTTTTACTAGTGAGAATTTCCCGCTATATTTATTTAGATCGGTCTGTTTAGCTTTAGCAAATGATTCTTCACCATATTTTAGTAAAAGCTCAGCAGTTAACATGGTTATTTCAAAACCATAAAGCGCTTCAGTGAAGTCTGTAGAACCATAATCTTTAAAGAATCTCTCTGCAAAACGGAGAACGGACGGACTTTCCATGTCCGGAAAATAACTATCCGGTATGATCACTTTAAATTTCTCGAAGAGATCAAAATTTACCATAGGAAAATCCTTCCACTGCGGTAAACCCATGATCGTAACATCTTCTTCATCCACCTGATTGGATAGAGAGTTCATGAATTTAAATACAGAGGTGTGATCAAACCAATTAGGGAAAATAATTATAGTTTTCTCTTTATTTTTAATTAGTGGAATTAATTCACCCAAACCGTTTTCAATATTTACAACTTTAGGGAGGGCTGAGCTACCTTGAAAGTTTTCTACCTTTATCGCCTCTGCAAAACTTTCGAGAAATACTTTTTCCTTGGGGGAATTGGTATGAATGAAAATGATCTCACTACTTTTATAATTATCCTTAGCAAAATCAAACATAGATCGCGCAAAGGCATCTGTACCGGATCTCATGAAAACCAAATTACTGTGCTTTTGGGCCAGGTTGTAATTATTGTTCCATGGGGATATAAACCATGCATTCTTTAAACTTTCGTTTGCGGAAAGCTCTAGAAAGTGCTCTGTTTTAGTAAGCCCAATAATTGCATCTGAATTAATTATCTTCTTAGTATTTAACAACTGACTTATAGTGCTAGTCGGATTTTCGACATCATAACTATTAAACTTGAAATTTACGCCTATCTTTTTTAAGGAATCGACAGCCATTCTCACCCCAATGTAGAAATTGATAAGTCTTTTCTGATCTTCTGAAATACTCTCAGTGGAGTATTTTACCAATGAGGATTTGGCAGGAATCAAAAAAGATACCTCATAGGATTTTTTAGCTAAAATTTCCTTTCTTTCTCTTTCAAGTTTTTCCTTTTCTGCTTCAGTAAGTTTCTCTTCCTTGGTTTTATCATCTTCGAAAATATCATCAATGATAACTTCTTTTTCTTCTTCTTTGACTTCCACTTCTACTTCGCGAGGCGGCAATTTGCGTGGAGGTGTTCGCTCAGGAGCCTTCTTCGTAAAAAGACCGCACGAAGAGACTAATAATACTAAAAAAAATAAAGCTAGAAGTAATTTATTCCCACTCAATAGTTGCCGGTGGTTTGGTACTGATGTCATATACAACTCTATTTACTCCTTTTACTTGATTAATAATTTTACTCGATATCTCTGCCAGAAATTCGTAAGGTAATTTTGACCATTCTGCCGTCATTCCATCTACAGATTCTACCGCTCTTAATGCCAAAACTTGCTCATAAGTCCTTTCATCTCCCATTACTCCTACTGTCTGTACGGGAAGCAATATCGCTCCTGCCTGCCATATTTTATCATAAAGTCCATGCGCCTTCAATTCTTTAACGTAAATATCGTCCGCTTCTTGTAAGACAGCAACTCTTTGACGTGTTATCTCTCCTAATACACGGATAGCAAGACCCGGCCCCGGAAATGGATGTCTTCCCAAAATATTTTTTGGTATACCCAAAACCTCGCCCACTTCCCTTACTTCATCTTTAAACAACATTCTGAGCGGTTCTACTATTTTCAGGTGTAATTTTTCCGGCAAGCCACCCACATTGTGATGTGATTTGATGGTGACAGATGGTCCATGAACTGATAAAGACTCAATCACATCGGGATATATTGTCCCTTGTCCCAGCCATTTAGCATCATCGAATTCTGTCGCTTCAGCAGCAAATACATCGATGAATTTCCCACCGATAATCTTACGTTTTGTCTCGGGATCTGAAACCCCGGATAAGGCATCCAAAAACAAATCACTCGCATCGACACCCTTAATATTTAGCCCCATATCCACATAAGAATGCAGCACCTGCTCATACTCATTTTTGCGGAGCAAACCATTATTGACAAAAATGCAATACAAGTTCTTACCAATAGCCTGATGCAAAAGGCTGGCTGCTACAGTCGAATCTACGCCGCCCGAAAGCCCCATTATCACTTTTTCATCACCCAAAATCCTCTTTAACTCTTCTATTTTGGTCTCTATATATTTTTCCGGTGTCCAATCACCCTTACACCCACATATATCCATCACAAAATTGGAAATGAATTTTTTTCCTTGCAAACTGTGTGTCACTTCAGGGTGAAATTGTATGCCAATAACAGGTTGGCTAAAATGTTCTTTTTTTCCTTCGAAAGCGGCATTTTCCACGTCTACTGTGGATCCGATCAAATCAAATTTCTCTCCTAAATCAAATATAGTATCGCCATGAGACATCCATACCTGTGTGCTTTGATCGATTCCCTCATTAAACTTATTGTAAATAGAGGGAATAAAAGTAGCCTTTCCATACTCCCTTTTCTCAGAAGCTTCAACCCTGCCGCCATAATGATGCGCTAAATACTGGGCGCCATAACAAACCCCCAACAAAGGGTATTTATTAATTATATTGTTTAAATCCGGAATCAGGGCATTCTCCGCTCGTACAGAAAAAGGACTCCCGGACAAAATGACTCCCTTTATATTGGCTCCAAGCACCGGGATTTTATTAAAGGGATGTATCTCACAGAATACATTCAGCTCTCTAACCCTGCGTGCAATTAATTGTGTGTATTGCGACCCAAAATCAAGGATTACTATTGTCTCATTCATATTTTACTATTCTAAAAGCCCTCTGCCTTTTTTTACTATTTTACCCTCAGCTTGCAATTGCTTCATGAGGTTGTCCAAAATACCATTGACAAACTCTTTGGATTTGTCTGTACTATAGTTTTTGGAGATTTCGACATATTCATTTAATGTCACTTTAGTAGGAATGGAAGGAAATCCTTTGAATTCACAAATTGCCATCTTTAATAGAATCATATCCATTTTCGCAACGCGATCCATCTCCCAATTCTTCAATACAGGCTCAATGAGTTTGTCATTTTCTTCCGATGTGTCGTAAAGTTCCCGAAGCAATGTTTCCCCAAATTCCGTAACTGTCTCCTCATCCGGAACGTACATCGCCACACCATCTTCTGAAATTGGCAAAGCTTTAAGTATCTTTTTCATCGTTCCGACAATAAGTGATTTATCGTCCTCCCAAGTGATAAACTTATCCTCCAAAAACTCGAGAAAAAGCTCATTTTTTATCAAAAACTTATAAAGTTTCAAAAGAATATCTCGGTCTTTATCTACACTGTATTCTTTGTCTTCAATGTAAGCCAAATAGTCTTCTGTAATACTGAAGTCTTTGTACATCTTCCTCAGCAAGTCCTTATCAGGCGATTCCGTGATGCCCGCCCGCTTCAAGCCGGATTTGAATTTGGTATTATTTCTAAGCGATTCTATCAAAGGATTTTCGTACAATTTTGGTTTGAAATCCAAATCCTTCTGTGTAGTCAAATATTTTGATTTCTTCTTCTCGAAGTCATCAACGGCATTTCGGGTAACCTCCAGAAATAAATAAAGATTATAAATTAATAATCCATAAGAATTGTCAATGAATGTTTTGTAGCTTAAAAGTGCATCCTTAAATTTTTGATCTTTATCTCTTTCAAAGGCAAAATAAATTTGCATCACTTTTACTCTAACATTTCTCCTACTCAGCATGCTTTTTTATTGTTTTATACGAAGCCACAAGAACGGCATTTAAATTAAATAATTTACTATATAAACCTCAATTATTTCATATAATCCTCCTTAATGGATTGATATTCAGGTAATTTATTTATATGCCATTTTTTAATTATCTGTCCATCCTTCAACAATACCGTACCCGGATTACTCCTGATTATCGTTTTCAATAGAATGTCATCAGCCGTGTAAAAATCATTTAGAACTCCGACATCAGCTTTAATTTGTTCAGCCATCTCTTGCGATGCACTACCGATAAATGTAAAAACCTTGAGTCCATCTGCAAGAGCCTGATCTGTCAATGGCTTTATTCTACTGCTGTATTTTTCCATAAAATTCTCATCGACAATAAACCTGTCCATCATCACTTCTCTTGCTTCTATCGATTCCACAACTCTTCTCGTCTCTACAAAAATATCGTTCTCGAAAATGGAATCCACTCTGAAAATAGTATCATTCACAGTTACGGGAACAGATTCGACACTATTTTTAATTTTATCGCATACTATCCAGAATGTATAACCTTCTTCTGCCAAAAGATCATTAGCTACATCGTAATAGTCAGCATCATTGATGGTGAATTCTGATATTTTCGTGGCTTTAACAGCAGGTTCAGAGTAAGTCTGATTGATTGTTTCAAATTGTTCCTTGGGATAATTTTTAAAATTAGCCATATAATCATCGTAACTTAAAGTTATCGTCTCACCGGTTTCCTTGTTTTTTAATGTCCATTCCAGTATCTCAACATTAGCCAAAGCATCTTCCTCCATCGTTTTCTTAGTTCTCACATCTACACCTTCGGCAAATGGTCTGAAATCAACCATTGGAAGATTCCATTTGTAATTACTCATTCCGACAATAATCAAAATAATGGTGGAAACCGCCGCAACTATCCAATCCCCATTGCGACTGAGAAGAACATGCATACTCCTCCAGGTGAATAATAGAAAAATAGAGGGTACGAGTAAAAATATATCCTTAAAAAATGAAATTTTAGGCTCCAACACCAGAAAATCACCGAAGCATCCACAGTCCGTTACCTTCATATTGGTGGAAACATAAGGGCCCCAATTACCAAACTGAAAGAAGTTAACACCTTCCGGTACATAACCGGTCAAGTAAGTGAATCCTGTCAAAAATGTAAAAAATAGTATGATTAAAAATAATGCCCATGTCGTAAATCTCCTAAATGAACCGGTGATAAGGAATATCCCCAACACTATTTCCAGAATGATCATAAACATCGAAAAAATAATAGAATATTCGCTAAAAAAAGGAAAAAGTGGCGCTATAAATGAAAACCAAGTTCCTGAAAATGCACTTTCAAACTCTGCAAAATATTGCTCCATCTTGTAGGCGGTCCCCAAAGGATCTATAATCTTTACCCCTCCGGAAAATATAAATAATGCCCCTACAAAATTCTGCACATAACTGACCAAAATATTCCTCGTCTGCTTAGGAAAGAGCTTTTTAAAGAAAAAAGTCAGCAGCAAAGACACAAGAGCTATAGCTAAAAGTAAAGTTGTTAATGTCATAATTTATTTTTTTTCACTTAGTCGAATAAGGCAAAAGACAGAATAATTGACAATATCCATATAATTAGCATCTAAACCTTCGGATACTAAAGTTTTCCCGGCATTATCTTCAATTTGTTTGATTCTCAATAATTTCATGATGATGAGATCCGTCATCGATGAAATCCGCATTTCTCTCCAAACTTCATCGTAATCGTGATTCTTGCGTGATAATAAGTTCAATATTTGATCAACCTGATCAGAAAATCTTCTTAATAAATCATCAGGTGTCGTCTCAAAATTATCTTTACTGGAAAGCTTTATTAGAGCCATAATACAATAATTGATTATGCCATAATATTCACTTGCTACATCCTCCCCTACCTTATTCACACCCTTTTCTTCTATACTCCTGATTCGCTTCGCTTTAATATAAATCTGATCAGTCAGCGAAGTCGATCTAAGTATGAGCCAAGAAGTGCCGTAATCTTTCTGTTTTTGTGCAAATAGAGCCTTTGCATCCGATAAAATCTCTCTAAACGACTCGTAGGTTTCTTTCACTCTATGAATTTTGTGACAAATATACAAAAGACAAATGTTTCAACTATTTTCAACTGTGATTTCTTTCAACCTTTTGAATTTTAATAACAAATAACAAGAAGTTTTACGATTTTTTCAAAATAGTTATCGGTTTAGATTGGAAAGAAAATGAATTTTATTTCATTTAACTACTTTATCATTTTATAAAAATCAAATCCTTCACTTTAAAGAAATCGATGATTTTGTCACAATGTCATTCTCATATTATTGATTCACAGTACATCACTATTTTTGGCTAATTCATTCACCGTATATGATTATTTTTAGTGAATTTATTCACCTTATATCTTTATTATTGGTGAATTTATTCACCGTATATCATTATTTTTAGTGAATTTATTCACCGTATATCATTATTTTTAGTGAATTTATTCACCGTATATCTTTATTATTGGTGAATTTATTCACCGCATATCTTTATTATTGGTGAATTTATTCACCGTATATCTTTATTATTGGTGAATTCATTCACCGTATATCTTTATTATTGGTGAATTTATTCACCGTATATCTTTATTATTGGTGAATTTATTTTATCTTTATGACGTTATTCTCCAATAAATTTAAATATACATGCTTTATGATACGAAGAATACTAAATGATTCCATAAGCAAAAGGCTGTTTAAAGGCAAGACTATTCTTGTTATTGGAGCGAGACAAGTAGGGAAAACCACATTAATAAAAGAGGTACTTGGACAAAAAGATTTTCTGTTTCTTAATGGAGACGATTCACTTGTACGAGATAAGCTAACAAATGCTAATACGAAAAACATTGAATCTTTAATTGGAACTTCGAAAATCCTATTTATAGACGAAGCGCAAAGAATAGAAAATATTGGACTAACGGCGAAGATCATTCACGATCAGTTTAAAGGAGTACAGCTAATAATGAGTGGATCATCAGCATTTGAATTGCGAAATCGCACAAATGAGTCACTCACCGAAAGAAAAATAGAGTACTTTCTATACCCGATATCGTTTGAGGAATATGAAGTATCAACAGGATATATAGATACTCAAAGAGATCTTGAAAATAGGCTTATTTTTGGATTCTACCCCGAAGTAATTGCAGACACCGGAAATGAAATTGAATTATTGAATGAAATCACTCAAAGTTATTTGTTCAAGGATATTTTAGCTTTAGGAAATATAAAAAAGCCGGAGGTTTTGGAGAAAATTCTGCGTGCTCTGGCTTTTCAGGTAGGAAGTGAGGTAAGTTTTAACGAGGTAGCACAATTGGTCGGCGTAGATAAAAATACGGTTTCGAATTACATTCATTTATTAGAGCTTTCTCATATTGTTTATTCACTTACCTCCTTCAGTCGTAATTTGAGAAATGAAATCAAGACCAACAAAAAGATTTATTTTTATGATAATGGAATCCGTAATGCATTGATACAGAATTTTAATCCGCCAAAATTCAGAGATGATATGGGAGCACTTTGGGAAAATTTTCTGATGTCAGAAAGAATTAAACGCAATCATTATCATAGGAAACATTGTAACAGCTATTTTTGGCGTACTATCCAACAACAAGAAGTTGATTATGTAGAAGAAGCTCATGGCAAAATTAGCGGATTTGAGTTCAAATGGAATCCTAAAGCGAAGCGTAAGCTTCCTGCAAAATTTAAAGAAACCTACAATGCAGAGATAACAGTAATCACAAAAGATAATTTTAGAGACTTTATTATTTCAACAAAATAATTTCAAAATCATTGGCTTTATTATCCATCCCAGTTAAAGAATAAAATGACAAGTTTACTATTAACGATCATCTTTAGTACCCTACTGAATATTGTCTTTAGACTGACGAAAGATAAAAATGTCAATAATCTATACCTCATCACCATTAATTATATTACTTGCGCAATTATTGCTTTTGTAACCGTCGGTTTTCCGGAAAACTTTAGTTTTTCTGATGGAAAAATAAGCCATGGAATCGGAATGGGAATATTATTTGTCTTGGGTTTTCAAATCCTCGGCTTGACGATAAAAAGCTATGGCATTTCTTTCGCTACTGTCATTCAGAAAGTGTCATTATTGATCCCCGTAATGATAGCTTTTATTGTCTATGACTATGTTTTTACCGGTTTGAAGTTTATTGGTATTTTGCTGGCTCTTCTCGCCATTCTCATGATGCAAAAAGAAATAAAAATCAACAGAGATACCAAGGGGAAATATTCATTCTATATCATAATGCTCCCCCTGTTGTGCTTCTTCGTCAGTGGCATTGTGGACTCCGGCTTTCTAGTGATGGCAGAACGAGGGATAGCGCGAACACCCGAGGAAATTCAGATTTTAACGGGCGTTATTTTTACTACCGCGGCATTAGTAGGATTGATTATTTCAATTATTATGATACTGAAATCAAGATTGACACCTTCTAAAAATGACCTGATTTATGGAATTCTACTCGGCATTCCCAACTTTTTCTCTGTGAGATTTCTTTATCAAGCTGTCGACCAGATTTCCGGAGCAGTAGTATTTCCGATTTTTAACTCAGGAATTATTGTTCTCGCCACGATTACCGGATATTTCGTTTTTAAAGAGAAGTTGAATAAACTGACTATCTTAGGAATTGTTATAGCCTGTATCTCCATCGTTATTTTGTCAATGGAAGCCTAAAAAACCTTCGAATGCAGAGATTTTCTACATTTGCCAAATAAATTTACTCCAAGATCAAATTTAAAATGCAAGATACCTTCATCACACTTCAAACGGAATCGACAGCTGAATACAAAGAGAAAGGCAGTAAATTTATTGCCTTTGCCTTCCCTATGTCAGATGTAAAACAGTTTGAAACCCGTCTTGAAGAACTTAAAAAAGAACATAATAAATCACGGCACCATTGCTACGCTTACAAGATTGGAATGACGCAAGATGTATACCGCATGAATGACGACGGGGAGCCATCCGGGACTGCGGGGCGGCCCATTTTCGGACAAATAGAAAGTTTCGGCTTGACAGATGTAGGAATTATTGTCGTCCGATATTTCGGAGGAATATTGTTGGGCGCATCCGGACTAATCACAGCTTACAGAGAGGCTGCGCGCATGGCCTTGGAGAGTTCGGTCAAGATCGAAAAGATGATCACGCAGAAATACAAAATCAGCTTCGAATATGACAAAATGGGTGAGGTCATGAGTGCTTTGGAAAAGATGAATCAAAACCTCTTGGAAACCAATTTTGAAGAGACAGCGAATGTAATTACAGAGGTACGATTGTCAGAAGAGGCAGAATTTGTTTTGCAATTTAAGTCATTGGCCGGCAATTTGTACAAGGAAGAAATCGATGAGAACACAGAATTAGAAAATATTAGTCTCGAAAAGATTTAAAATGTTGAAAGTAGGATTAACAGGCGGGATAGGTAGCGGGAAGACATTAGTGTCTCGGATTTTTCAGGTGCTCGGCATCCCGGTTTATTACGCTGATGATCGTGCGAAAGAGTTGATGATCAGCCATCCTAGAATCATTTCAGAATTGAAGAATCGCTTCGGCAAGGAAATATATCTTGAGGATGGAAATCTCAACAAGGCTCTTTTGAGAGAAAAAATATTCAATTACCCCGATGAGAAAAAATTTGTGGATGCGCTCGTGCACCCCATCGTAAAAGATGACGGCACTAATTGGTTTCGAAGTCAAAAAAATGTGCCCTACGCCCTCAAGGAAGCTGCTTTGCTGATAGAATCGGGAAATTTTAAGGATTTGGACAAAATAATACTGGTCATTTCTCCTTTAGAATTTCGGATTCCGAGAATTGCCGGAAGGGACAATATTTCTCATGATGAAGTAGAGAAAAGAATCAAAAATCAATTGAGTGACGAGGAGAAAAAGAAATACGCGGATTTTATCATTCATAATGACGACCAACATTCACTGATCGAACAAGTGCTTCAAATTCATTTTTGTCTAACTAATGCGTGACCCAAATTACGAAATTAAAGATTAAAAATTACAGTGATCACTAGTACTTGTTTTAAGCGATGAAGTCAAGCAAAAACAGGTAGAGCATACTGTAAATCCCCAACGCGCGCCCCACAATCCCCTGAAGGAAAGCGTTAGGTCTTATTATACAAGTAGATTCTTTTAGTGATTGCTAGCGCCAGCCGTTTAGTGGGTTAGGGGGTTGGCAAGCCACTATAAAATATAAGGAAAATATAGTGAGTAGTTTTATTCTTTATTAAAAGCCTAAATAGCTATCTTTGCACTATCGAAGTGGCAATCGACAAGATCTTAAAAAAATACTATATGAACACGACGACCAAAGAAAGAAGCTCACAGGAACTTATCCAATTAGAAGACAAATACGGCGCGCACAATTACCATCCCCTTCCGGTAGTACTTGCCAAAGGCGAGGGCGTGTATGTTTGGGATATGGAGGGAAAGAAATATTTTGACTTCCTCTCTGCCTACAGTGCTGTCAATCAAGGTCATTGCCACCCACGGATCATCGATGCACTAAAAAATCAGGCCGAGCAATTGACTTTGACCTCCAGAGCATTTCACAATAACCTTCTCGGTGAGTACGAAAAATTCATGTGTGAATATTTCGGCTATGATAAGCTGTTGCCAATGAATACAGGTGTTGAAGCTGTTGAGACTGCTTTAAAGATCTGCCGCAAGTGGGCGTATCAGAAAAAAGGAATTCCGGAAAATGAAGCGATTATACTATTTGCCAGCGGAAATTTTCACGGACGAACTCTTTCTGTAATTTCGGCTTCAGTCGATCCTGTTGCGAAAAAAGAATTCGGCCCTTATATGACCGGTTTTAAAGTAATAGAATATAATAGTATTTCTGCTTTAGAGGAGGCTTTGCAAGATAAAAATGTAGCAGGCTTTATCGTCGAGCCGATCCAAGGAGAAGCGGGGGTTTATGTCCCGGACAGCAATTATTTAGCGGAAGTTAAGAGACTTTGCACGGAGAAAAATGTGCTTTTTATCGCAGATGAAGTTCAGACAGGCATAGCGAGGACGGGGAGATTGTTAGCAACTTGCGGCAATTGCGACTGCGAGAAAAGCTGCGAAAACAAATATGAAACCAAGGCGGATATACTGATTCTTGGTAAGGCATTGTCGGGAGGGGTTCTTCCTGTGAGTGCAGTTCTTGCGGACAATCACATCATGAATTGCATCAAGCCGGGAGAACATGGCAGCACATTCGGTGGCAACCCCCTTGCCTGTGCGGTAGCTATCGCAGCCTTGGAAGTTGTTGAGGAGGAAGGATTGGCAGAAAATGCAATGGTGCTAGGCAATAGATTCAGAGAAAGAATGCAACAACTCGTTGACAAATCTGATTTGGTGACACTGGTAAGAGGTAAAGGACTTTTGAATGCCATTATCATTAACGATACTGAAGATAGCGATACCGCTTGGAAAATATGTTTAAAACTGGCAGAAAACGGACTTTTGGCTAAGCCTACGCACGGAAATATCATTCGTTTTGCTCCACCTTTGGTGATCACAGAAGATCAGTTGGAGGAATGTTGTGATATTATTGAGGAGACGATAAAGGGGTTTAAGGGGTAGGTTTTATTGAGGGTAAATTTGGACTTTGGGGGGATGATTTTGGGCTGAAGGTTTCAGGTTTTGGAGGGGGCTGCGAGTTTTGAGCCACTAGCTGTGAGCTGTGAGCTACTTTGAATGGATTTTGTTCTTTTAAAGAGATATTTTTATTGAATTAGGTTTTCTTTTAAGTTTTTTGTTGTATTTTCTAGTATTCAACTTTATTTACATCATCTTGCATTTATAAGCTTTTATTATCTTTTATTTCAGTTTTTATTCTGAATAATGACCCTATAATCGGATTCCTATTTTCTTACCTATAGTTTTCTACTTTTTCATTAAAAAATGACTTTTCAGCTCGTTTCTAATCCAAAAATGAGATTTTGTTAGGAAAATAGAAGGGAATGGGGTATTTTAGGATGTTGTAAAAAAGCTAACATGTTTAAATTAATGAAATAAATAAACCTATAAGTTGATTTTATGAAAATACATCGTATCTTTGCAGATATATTATACGCTTCCCACTTTAATGGTGAGAAGATGAATGAGTTGCGAAGATTACTAACATTATGGAACGATACTGAATACCTATATAGGTTTGTTACGGAAAACAAATCAGATGTTCCAAAAGATATAACTATAGGTTCATTAGTTTATCAACTTATTGAAAATGCCAATGAAATTGATGATACACTTAACGAAATTTCAAGTGAGCCGGAAAGAAGTTTGGAAGAATTCTTTAAGCCTTTGGATAATCAAGAATACCACATTGTGGAACTTTCAAAACAAAAGGGACGAAAGAATTATTTAAGATTATTTGCAATCAAAATTGATACTAATTGTTTTCTAATAACTGGTGGAGCTATAAAATTTCATCACTTAAACAAAGATAGACCACACACGCAAAAAGAAATGCAAAAAATAGACAGATGTCGTAATTACTTAAAAGACAATAACGTATTTGATTCCGATTCCTTCTATGAATTTTTAAAAGAACAACAATGACAAACAAAGAGAAATTTCTTCAACTCGTTTCAGAAGAAGACACTAAGACTTTAGCTGAACTAAGAAAGCGGATTAAAAACCGTGCAATGTTGCGTGAATCTCAACAAATTGCTCTTAAGGTATTAATGAAATTGGACGCATTAGGATGGTCGCAAAAGCAGCTTGCAAAAGCAATGAAAGTTTCGCCACAACAAATTACTAAAATTGTTAGTGGTAAAGAGAATCTTACCATTGGAACACAAATCAAATTGCAAAATATTTTGGATATTCCGGTGTTGGCAAGTTACTATGAAAATAGAATGGCCGAAATGAATCAATGGAATTTGACAGTTGTAAAAAGAATTAAAAAAATTTCGGAACAAACCGTTCATAGCAGCACTAACTATAAAGCCACAAAGACTGTCAGACTTGAAACTTATGATTATTCTCGAGAAATTTATCAAGCTGATGTAGTATGATGAAAATAGAAAATACAAAAGTAGATTTTGCTCTACAAGGAATAAGAACAGAACAGTTTGCTATTCTTGAGGAGAATTATGCCGCCAAAAAAGAAACTGGTTTAGTTACAGAAATACAGTTCAAACTAGATCAAGGGAACAAACAAATCGGTGTATTTCTTGGATTTGAGTTTGTTCAAGGAAAAAAAGTATTTCTCAAAATCCAAGTGAGCTGCCACTTTAAAATCGAGCCAAAATCATGGAACACCTTCGTCCACGAAAATAAATTAGTGGTGCCCAAAGGTTTTTTATCCCACTTAGCAATGATAACGACAGGCACAACAAGAGGTGTTTTATATGCTAAAACGGAAGCCACTCCATTTTCAAAATTTATCGTTCCAACCTTGAATGTTTCTGAAATGATCAAAGAGGATGCTACGTTTGAAATTGATGAGTAGAAGGAGGATTGGATGAAAATTCAGTGGGCTGGAAATTCCGGTATAGTACATACTTAATTCAGGCAGGCACTTTATTTCCATTTTTCGCTATTCAAAGCAATTATCCAGGATTTTTTCTCAAAAAGTGAGGTTTTGTTAGGAAAATAGAGGGGAAATGGGTATTTTGGAGGGGTGTGTTGATAAAAACCGTGTTTTTATATTAAATTTTAGAATTTTAATACAGATTGAATATTCAACCGGAATGAAAATTTAATTTGAAATTATAGTAAGATGAAACGAATTACTTACATTATATTATTTGTAATTCTACCAATATGTTTGGGAGGTTCTATATATATAATTTTTCGTGTCAAATCACTAAAAATGTTCTCTTGGTTTCTACAACTTAACTTATCAAATGAAATTGAGTTAGTAAGAAATCACTTTTCGAATTATTATTTACCGCATTGGATTTTATATAATTTACCTGACTTTCTTTGGGTATTTTCGTTTACGTCGATACTTCTTATCATTTGGAACTATACTATAAGTAGAGCAAATTTTATATACATATTTGTTCCAATGTTGATAGGAATCCTTTCAGAACTCGGTCAATTTTTTTCTATGGTGAGCGGAACTTTTGACAAAATAGATTTACTTTTCTATTTATTCGGAGGTTTGACAAGTATTAAAATGATTGCTAAACTAAATCTTAAAAATAATGAAAAAGCTCTTATTACATCTAGCTAGCATTTTAACAATATTCACATTCATATTTCTAGCTTACGGTTCAGATAATGAAAGTAGTTCTTCTGATAATTCGAAAAAATTATTAGCCTATAATTATGCAGAAGATTTTGTTAAACAACGCTTAAAATCACCTTCTACAGCAGAATTTCCTGGTCTTTTTGAAAAAGCTGACCACATAATCGAATTGGGGACTAATGAATTCCAAATAAATTCTTGGGTTGATAGTCAAAACGGATTCGGAGCAATGATAAGAAGTTATTTTAGTTGTAAAATAATATTTATAGACGAAAAAGTTAAAGTTGAAAATTTAGTGATTGAATAATTCTGGGTATATATTTTAAATTTCAGAATTATGAGATGGGGAGTTTAAGAAAAAGACTGTTTAGATTCATCCATTAATTAGATATCCTTGATTGTTAACAGTGAAAATCCTTCAAAGATTATGTAAATGAACAACCTTTAATTGACATAATAAATTTATAATTATCAAAAATCTAATTTATGACGACGTTAACCCCACAGGACATTACAAATTTTTGGGTAAGATTATATTTTGGTACAACTAAATTACATGAATTACGACTATCCGCTGTTGACAGAGCGTATCGAGACTTTAACAGGACTATGCATGGAATGAGAGCAAAAAGAACTAATGAAGGTTATATAAACCTTAGAAATTTTGTGAATGAAATTGCAGGTGAAACATTCACATCTACATTTAACCAACATTCTTTTGATAAATGGCATTTGGAAAAATGTAACGAATTGAAAAGTGAATTTGATAAAATTTTAAATTATCAAATCAGCTATGGACAAGCGCAAAAGTGGATAAACATGACTTTAAAATATATGTATGCGATTGGACCAAATATTATTGAAGGAGTTGATAGAAACTATAACTATTTTCACATCCCTATTGATAACATTATTCAAAACAAATTAAAGCAACATAACATAAATAGAATCAGTACTAGTTGGAGTCGTATTAGCGACTATCAAACTTATCTTGAGTACCAAATTCAAGTTAGAAATACTTTTTCTGGACAAATTCCATTGGATGTTGAATTTAAACTTTTTAATGAATAGAAATCAAAAAAACAAATTTATAAATATCACAGAAAGAATAAATGAAATTTGAACAAATACGTGATTTTCAAAAGGTGTGTCATAGAATCTCTAAAAATATTACTAGTAAAACATGGCCGTGTTTGTTTAACTCTTGCGTACAACCTTCTATAAATTCTCATTTACTACAAAAGAATGGCGTCCTTAATCTCATCACACAAGATCAACACTTGATAGAAATCAAAATGACGGACATATTCCGGTGGAATGAAGATAGCCCACCACTCCAATTTAAGCGTATAGGAATAAAAAATGCTCTCTCACTCAAAGTCTTCTGCAAACAACATGATACAATTTTATTCAAACCCGCAGAAACCCCACCCGTGGATTTCCATTCTTACTCCGTTAACATGTTGCTCAGTTATAGAGCCATTTGTGCTGAGATTAGGAAAAAACAACAAAGTATGGAATTCCAATCTCAACTGCTAAACGCAAAACTTATATCCACCATAATATCCCGAAGTTACATTGAATTTTTTTTAGAAGGTTTAGAAAGAGGAATTGCTGATTTAAATTTTTACAAGGACAAGCTAGAGAAGGAATTTACTGGAAACATTAAAGGTTTTGAATTTAAAGTATTTACTTATCCCTTGATAAAGGTATACTGTTCGGCAGGGTTTAATATTTACGAAAGTTCTAATACTCCGTTTCAGGAAAAGCCACTTAAATATGTCTTAATTCATATCGTTCCAACTCAAGATTCTTTGAAAATAATTGTAGGTTACCATAGGGATCAATCAAAAAAATCGATTTTAGATTTTGTAGATTCTTGGGAAGGCTTAACAATGACTAAGTTAGAGCTAAAACTTACTAATTTGTTTGCAACAAGAATTGAAAACTGGGGGATGTCTCCTGAAATCTATCGGAGCTTGGACATTCAAACAGAAAAAGCATTTATTAAATATTTTGACGAAAATACAATTAACCATCTTCAAGATCAAGACATTGACTTTAATTTGTTTGAAGGCAAAAATTACGGAAAGCTTTAAAACAAGTAAACCATTTTGTCTTCGAATCCTTTTTAAAAAAATAGGATGATAAGACAATAAACTTTTTATATTTATTTTTTTAAATCCTTCTCAATTTCATGATCTAAATATAATAAACAATCTAATAATACTTTCCTTTGCCCAAAGAAAAACAATTACCCTCACTCCCCCCTCCGGATTGCATTTAATTTTTTTATAATATATTCCAAAAATATTTGTATTTTTGATGCGGTTAAATG
Source organism: uncultured Saprospiraceae bacterium (assembly GCA_937894165.1). GTDB lineage: Bacteria > Bacteroidota > Bacteroidia > Chitinophagales > Saprospiraceae > CALCSX01. The sequence goes on from CALCSX010000150.1 coordinate 17,628, forward strand.
CCTGATTGTCAACATTAAACTAAACAACTTCATTATTAATTCCCACAGGTAATTAAACTTGGCCTTCACACTCACCTACCTCCACTCCTCCACTTAAAAAATATTAGCCTATTGTATGTTTTTTAGAAAATTACAAAAAAAAGAAAATGTTCACAAATTTTATTTGTTCACGTAACGTGAACAGCGTATATTTGTGAACATAATGAAGTAAAATGGAAAAAGAGATAATACAAAGGGCCGTAGAAAATCTAAAGGAAACCTCCAGTGTTGAAGCAATTTATCATGATACAAATTCTTTAGATGGTGTATTGGATATGACCTTTAATGGCCTGAATCACACTTTCACAATAGAGGTTAAGCGAGAGCTGAGAAACCATCACTTACCGGCGGTAGAAGATTATTTTCATCGTTATAAGGACTTTTTATTGGTAGCTAACCGGATTTTTCCCAAAATCAAGGATGAGCTAAGGGAAAAAGGAATTTCCTATCTAGAAGCGAATGGAAATGTTTTCATAAAAAAGCAAGGGCTGTTTTTGTTTATTGACACTCAAAAACCTTTGGATATAGATAGAAATAAAGGTAACCGAGCATTCATAAAAACCGGTTTGAAAGTAGTGTTCTATCTCCTTCAAGATAAGGAGACTATTAATCTGACACAAAGAGAATTGGCCAATAAGACAGGTGTAGGTCTGGGAACTATCCCACAAGTAATAGACGGCTTGAAAGAAACCGGATATCTCATTCCCTTGAACAACAAAAACTATGTGTGGCAAAACAAAAAAGGACTACTTGATAGATGGATAACAGAATATGCCACCGATTTACGTCAAAAGTTGGTGAAAGAAAGATTTACTATAAAAGGGAATTGGCAGAATATACAATTCGATAAGCAAAAAACAGTGTGGGGGGGTGAACCGGCAGCAGATTTGCTCACTAATTATTTACGACCTGAAAAGTTTTTAATTTATACCAAAGAAAATCGAATGGATTTGATTAAAAATTATAGCTTAATGCCTGATAAAAATGGTGAAGTCGAAGTATTGGAAATGTTTTGGAAAAACAACGAAACTGACACAGCGCCGGCTATACTAGTGTATGCTGATTTATTGTTGGAAGGAGGAAAACGAAATAAAGAAACAGCCGAAAAAATTTACCATGAATACATCGAACCAAACTTATAAAGAATTAGCTATTCCCTACTTCAAAGAAACATTTGATTGTATTGATGAGGTAATGAAGGAGTTTCAAATTCAATATTATTTGATAGGCGCTAGTGCAATTGCCCTTGAATTACTTAAAGAAGGAATAAAGCCTAGTCGAGGTACCAAGGATATAGATTTTGCAGTGATGATTTCAAGCATGAAAGAATATGAGCAAATTAGTGCAGCATTAGTAAACAAAGGATTCAATAAAGTAGCTGCACCTTGGACGTTTTATTCAGAAAAATTTAAAGTCGTTATTGATGTATTACCATTTGGAGAAATAGAAGAGAAGAATACAATTAATTTCAACGAGCGTTTTATCGATTTACATGTATTAGGCTTCCGAGAAGTAATGGAGGAAGCTGTACATGTGAAAATAGAAGATAAAATTGCTAATATACCACCACTACCCGGAATGGTTATATTGAAATTAATAGCATGGAGCGATCGACCTGAAGAACGAGAAAATGATTTAGCTGATATTCTTAAAATAATCCAACACTACTTTAATTTGAATTGGGATGAAATCGTTGAATATCACTATGATACTTTTGCGAATACGCCATTTGATCAGTTATTGATCGCAGCTGAAGTATTGGGCAGAAATTCAAGATTATATCTCAAAAAATCAGAAAAGATTTCTCAACGGATAATAAAGGTGCTTGAACAGAATTTGAAGGATGCTTCAAAGTCGGCTATTGCCAAAGAATGGGCTGTAAAGTTAGATTCTGATATTGAATATGCATTTGATTTATTAAAAGCATTTAAAAGAGGAATAACCCAATACGACTGACGGGAAATATGATCAAATATTTAATTTCCTTTGATTGGTTGGAAAATTAACATTAACTCCTCCACCCCATTTCTTCCCCCTCCCCATTATATTTAATTTTTTTATAATATATTCCGAAAATATTTGTATTTTTGTAGCGTTTGAATTCCTAATTTTTTCCTATAAGAATTAGGACTAAGGTCTATCATTCTATAAACTACGCTAATTATGCAGCATCTAAGCAGCTTGATTAATAAATTCGTTCCGGTAATGCTCCTCCTGGCCCTACCATTCAATGCCGCAAGCCAATTTACTCAAAATTATTTCTCGGATGAACTCGAACTTCGCAAAGGCACAGAATACTACGATCTGCAAGTATTCAACGCTGCCCAACGCCATTTCACCCTCGCCAAAAATAAACAAATCGACAATCCCGACATCCGCTACCCGCAAAAGTTGGCCCTCGCCACCCTCATGGAAGCCCTCAGCGCCGTCAAAGCGAATAGCCCCGAAGGTGACAAACTGATGAAAGATTTTATCAGAAATTACGCCCCGGAACCCATCGCCACCAAAGCGGTCCTCGAGATGGGAAACTACTATTACAACAAAAAAGAATATCTCGACGCCATCGACTTCTACCAACTCGCGGACCAAATGTCCCTCACCGCAGCCGAACGCGCAGAGGTGGATTTCAAATGGGGCTACTCGCTTTTCGTAAGAAAAAATTTCGACGAAGCCCTCGGAATACTCGGCAGAAGCATGAATTTACAGACCGAATATTACTATCCGATCAATTACTATTATGCACTTACCTGCTTCTACTTGAACCGCTTGGATGAAGCTATCACTACCTTCGAAAGAGTTAGAGCCTCCGAGCGCTATAGCCCTTTCATCCCCTACTATGTCACGCAGATTTATTTCGCGCAGAAACGTTACGAAGAGGTCATTTCCTACGGGGAGCAAGCTTTAAATGAACCTGACATTCAAAACAGAAACGGACTCAATCATATCGTCGGTCAAAGTTATTTCGAAACCGGGAATTATGCCGCTGCCCTCCCCTTCCTCGAATTTCACGAAGCCAATAGCTCCCAATTGAGAAAGGAGGATTTCTTCCAGCTTGGCTTTGCGCAGTACCATTCTCAGCAATACGATAAAGCAGTAAAGAACTTGTCCAATCTCTCAGAAGACACCACAGAGCTAGGCCAAACCGCTATGCTCTACTTAGCAGACAGCTACTTGAATCTCGATGAAAAAAACTCTGCCCGTAACGCATTCAAAAAATCAGCAGAACTGTCCACCAACCCACGCCTGAGAGATGATGCCCTCTTCCAATATGCTAAGCTCTCCTCAGAGCTGGGTTTCAACAGAGAAGCTATCGCAGCTGCCACACAGTTCTCCGAAAGCTCCTCCTACTATCTTGAAGCGCAGGAATTGATCAGCTATGTACTTTTGACAACAAAGGATTACGACAATGCCATCACCACCATAGAAAGCATTGCAGCGCCCTCCCCTGCCCTGCGCGAGGCTTACCAAGTCGTTACCTATTCGAAAGGGGTTCAGAGCTATAATCAAAAGCAGTATGAGGAGGCTAAAACCTACTTTGCTAAATCGATGAATTATCCGATTTCCCCGAAATACAAGGCAATGACCTTCTTTTATCAAGGACAAATTTCCTCTATCGAAGAATTCCATCAGAAAAGCATCAATGAGATCAACTCTTATTTTACTATCCAAAAATCATTAAAAGAAATACCAAAAGAAGTTTCCCCGGGTTATGCGAGCTATATTCAGGGCTACAATTACCTAAAATTAAACAATTACGCTTCTGCGGAGGGATTTTTCCAGCAGACAGTAGCCGATATCAAGAGAAATCCGGCCAATTACGATCAGTTCGCCAAAGCTGTGATTCTTCCGGATGCATTGCTGCGCGTAGGAGATTGTCTTTTCAAGCGAAACAACTATGCTGAAGCGGGTAAATTTTATCAGGAAGTTATCGATAATAAATATCGCGGAAGCATTTATGCTACTTATCAAAAAGCCATAATTAAAGGTTTACAAGGCTATCCGGTGGATAAAATAGTTCTTTTGGAGTCTATTATCGCCAATTCTCCACAAGACGAGTTTGTTGACGAAGCTTTGCTGGAGCTGAGCAGTACTTTCCTTTCTATTGGAAAATTCAGGGAAGCTATGCCGCCATTGGTTGATTTAGTGACGCGATTCAAAGGAAAATCTTCTCACATCAACAGAGCTTATTTGCAACTGGGACTAATCAGTTTCAACCAAGGAGACGAGAATTCGGCACTGGTATACTATCAAAAGGTGTTTGAAAACAACCCCACTGCCGCCGAATCCACAGAGGCGTTGAAGTCCATAGAAGAGATCATGGTGGACAAAATGGGGCAGCCGGATAAATATGTTGCATTTATTGAGAGTTTGCCGGGCTTGAAAGTTTCCGATCGAACCAAAGATTCATTGAATTACAGAGTTGCCAACAGTCATTACGAAAGTGGGCAGTTTGACAAGGCTATCCAATCTTATGATGAATACATCAAAAATTTCCCTAAAGGACTGTTTATCATTGATGCTTTATACAACAAAGCGGAGTCTAATTTGCTTTTGAAGCAATATCCGCAAGCTTTGCAGGCTTATGAGACCTTATTGGATCGCGGACCGAGCCGACATTTCGAATCTGCTACCGAGAAAGCAGCCATCATCGCCTCCACTTACAGCGAATCCATTGACCACAATAAAGCATTGAAGCATTATGTCAATCTAGAAAAGATAGCAGCAGACCCTAATAAAAGGTACAAAGCCAGGCTAGGTGCCATGCGGGCGGCTTACAAGGTCAATAATGCTGACATGATAGAGGAATTTGCGGGCAAGGTCATCGACAATCCCAATGCGGTGCAGGAAGAGAAGAGCGAAGCGCATTATTTTAGAGGAAAATCTAACTACAATTTGAAAAACTTCGATGCTGCCCTAGAGGATTTCAACAAGGTAGTGTTGTACGTCAACAATGCCAAGGCTGCTGAGGCGAGATTTCGTATCGCTGAAATATACTATCTAAGAAAAGATCTGGAGACCGCCGAGCTACTTATTCAGAATGCCAATCAGGAAAGTGCCTCCTACCCATTTTGGGTGGCAAAGTCCCTCTTACTCTATTCGGATATTTTGGCTGAAAAAGGTGATTTCTTCAATGCCGCTGCTGCACTAGAAGCTATCATTGACAACTTTAAAGAGGATGCAACCATCACCGCGGAAGCTAAAGCTAAGCTGGAACAATTGGAGCAGCGAAAACAGGAGCAAAATAGAATTTATGATCCTTCAACTCTCGATGAACTTGAACTTCAAGAAGGAAACTAAAAATTGAATACTATGAAAAAATCAATATATTTTTTAGGTCTATTTCTTTCATTTGGCTACTCAGCAATAGCTCAAAAAGATCTTCCATCAGAAGAAGTGAATGTGGTGAAGGAATTTGATGCCAGACTCTTAGAGTCCAAGCAAATTCTTATTCCGGGAGTTTTGCCGAAGGATGATAGTCTATATTTTGAATACCAATACGAAGTGGAGACTTATAAGCCGGAGTTGGAATACCTTCCTCCCGTGATTAGACCAATAGCAGCTGTTACTCAAGAAGAACCAACTCCCTATAATATTTGGTTGAAAGGAGGCGTGGGACTTCCAAGAGCGCTGATGATCGATGGTGAAGCGACTGTTATCAATAACGAAGATCTCAAGCTCAACGCCTATGCCAAGCACCATTCTATGAACAATAGTGGCAAGTTAGAGAACCAAAAAGCTGCTTTGAATTCCTACGGTCTGGAGGGAACTCATTTTATGCAGAATGAGACAGCTGTGAAAGCGAATTTAGGCTATGACATCAATAGTTTCCGCTGGTATGGCGAGAATGAAAACGTGCCGGTTTTGGATGAGTTTACTGCTTTGAACCGTTACAACAAGCTGCATGGAGGTGTAACTGTGTTCAATGCTTTTGACACAGAAAAGAAGCTTGATTATAGTGCGACAATGGATTTTTATCGCTTTTCAAATAGCAATGCCACGCGGGAAAGCGGCGTCGATTTACTCTTTTCAGCGGGGAAATTATTCGATGATAATTCGAAGATTTTCTTCGATTTGGATATTGAATTGTCTACATTGAGGGACACACAAACGCGTAAATTAAATAATTTTGCCTTTGGTGGTGGTTATCGGTTCAGTTTAGATAAGGCAAGGTTCAATTTAGGTGCCCAAATCGCCTCACACAATGATAAATTTTACCTTTTTCCACGACTAGAGGCTTTGTATCAAATCACGACCCCAATATTTCTGTATGCAGGTGCGGAAGGTGGTTTGCAGCGCAATAATTTTCTGGCCTTGGGGGAATACAATCCCTTTATCACGCCTATTTTCGGCGATATCAACAATAACAAGTATTATAATTACTATTTGGGTGTCAAATCCAAGTTGAATTATTTTCAATTAGATGCGTCGGTTGGCTATCAAACAAATACAAATTTGGCTCTTTTCCGAACAGGATTTGAAAACCCGAGAGCCTTCGAAGTGCTTTACGACACGGTTAGGACGACATATTTGAAGGGATCTATTACTGCCGAGCCTACCAGGGGCATGACTTTATTGGCATTTGTGCAGCAGAATTTTTTCTCATTGGATCAGCAGGTAAAAGCGTGGGGTCGTCCTACTTTCGAAGCCGGAGTGCATTCGAGTTACAAGATGATTGACAACAAATTATTGATCAGAATACAGCTTGATTTGCTAGGAAATATCCATCAACTGACATTCGATGGGTCAGAGGAAAAGAGCAATCTTTTGATGGATTTCTCTCTGGGTGGCAATTACTTCTTCACGGAAAATATAGGGGTCTTTGTGGATTTGAACAATGTACTGAACAACCGATTCAAAAGATGGTACAACACACCTACTTTTGGTATAAATGTCATGGCGGGAGCTACAGTAAGATTTTAATTCACTGTAAGAAAATCCCAAATACTGCGTTACTCTCGAATTTGAATCAATCATTTATTTGCTATAAACTTCTTGGATTTCGATACCAATTAAATAGGGAATGTCACTATAGATTAAGTTGAGATTTGATTCATGGCG
>CALCSX010000151.1 GCA_937894165.1 uncultured Saprospiraceae bacterium
GCTCTTCACTTTAACAAGGCGGCTTACTATATCGGAGAAATGAATAAGTTAGCTGATGATTATTCAACAGCCGGTATGAAAAAATACGATGATTTGAAAGCTAAAGCTTATGAGCAATTCGATCTTGCTCTTGAATATTTCATTAAAATAGAAAAAGCCGATCCGAATGACCTCAATGTGTTAATCGCATTAAAGGAAATCTATGCTCGTAAAAACAATATGGAATTAGCTGAAGAATTTTCTAAGAGATTAAAAGTAGTTCAGGAAGGAGGAAAAAATGAAACCTCTCATTTTTAAGAACAGAAAAAATATATTTATGAAAGGCATTCAAATTGGATGCCTTTTTTTATTTATAAAAATTCACTATTTTTCGTGATAAATAAAATCTTGATAGATAAATCAATAAATAAAATATTAGAAATCTGCGGCAATTTATCAGCCATTCTGATAGTTACTCTGATTTTTCTAATTATTTCAGATATTTCCATGCGGTATATTCTTGGCATATCCAAAGTATGGATGATGGAATTGGAATGGCATTTATTCAGTGCTTCATTTCTGTTAGCCATAAATTATGCTTTGGCTACAGACAAGCATATCAGAGTAGATATATTCTATAACGAGATGAGTTCCCGATCCAAAGCATTGATAAATATATTTTCATCTTTGTTTCTGCTAATACCATGGTCAATAATCTCTTTCAAAAGCTCAGGAATTTATGCCTATAATTCATTTCTATTGTGGGAAACCACTCCTGATCCCGGCGGTTTGCCTTTCAGGTTTATAATTAAAAGTATTATACCGTTGATTTTTTTACTTTTAATAGTTCAAGGCATTTACATTATTATTAATGAGTTGAAAAACCTGGTAAAAAAACCGACAAATTAAATATATGGGCTGGATCACACTAATATTTTTGATTTCCATTATTCTAGGTATTATGTCCGGGGTTCAAGTGGCAATTGTGTTAGGTGGAGTGTCTTTAATATTTGCTTATTTTTTACTGGGATTTGACTTTTTCAATTTTCTCCCTATGAAGTATATGGGATTGGTTTCAAATTATGTCTTAATTGCTGTTCCATTATTTATTTTCATGGGTATAATGCTTGAAAAATCCGGTATTGCTGCCCGAATGCTAATAACTATGTCGGGAGCTTTTAGTAAGTTAAAAGGTGGTTTAATTCTTTCCGTAGTTATTGTTGGAACTCTTCTTGCCGCTTCTACGGGGATTGTAGGAGCCTCTGTCGTTACCATGGGAATGATCAGCTTGCCGACACTTTTGAAAAGTGGATATTCTAAATCACTGGCTTGTGGCACAATTGCTGCGACAGGGACACTAGGCCAAATTATTCCACCCTCGATTATCCTTATTTTACTTGGCTCAGTGTTGAATATTTCTATTGGAAAATTATTCACTGCGGCTATAATACCGGGAATTCTTCTAGTTATACTATATATTATTTATGTTATAGCATCATCATATCGTTCTCAAAAAATCCAGTCGGATAATGAAATTCCGGATGCTCCAAAGATCAGTACCAAGGATTTATTAAAGACTGTATTACTTCCGCTATTTTTGATAATATTAGTACTAGGCTCTATCTTTGCAGGTATAGCCTCACCAACGGAAGCCTCAGCCATAGGAGCTTTTGGCGCTATTCTGCTGTGCGCGATAGAAAGAAAACTAAATTTCAAATTAATCAAATTAGTCGCAAAAGAATGCGTACAATTAACAGGAATGATTTTCTTCATCATGCTGGGAGCAGCAACATTTGCCTTAGTTTTTAGAGGAATGGGAGCGGATGAAGTTCTTACTGAATTTGTTCTGGGATTAAGTCTTCAACCGTTTTTATTTGTTTTGATTGTTTTGTTGATTGCCTTCATTGCAGGTTTTTTCCTTGATTTTATTGAGATAATTTTTATTCTTATTCCTGTGGTTCTCCCTATTTTAATTGAATTAAGAATCGACCTCTTGTGGTTTGGAATATTATTAGCCATCGTATTACAAACTTCATTCTTGACGCCACCCTTTGGCTTTTCCATATTCTACTTAAAAGGAGTGGCACCTGTTGAAGTCAAAACTACGGACATTTACAAGGGAATAATTCCATTTGTTATTATTCAAATATTTGTTGTAGGGATAGTTTTAATATTACCTCAATTACTAAAGTTTTTTTGATTGGCTGAGGGAATTATAAAATAATCTTTCTGAATAATCAGCCCACTTATTTTGGGTAGTTTGAAAATCGGAGTAACTTTTGTATACTCTTGCATTGAATTCATTTTCCTCAGCCAGATCTTTTAAAACTGATTCGCGCGCTTGAAATAAGTGCTTCAAAACCGGATTAGGAAACTCTCTTATTTCTACAGTTTTGCTTGCCACAATTTTTTGGAGGTATTCAGCATTTAATTTTTCGAAATGGGAAAGTGTTCTGAAACTACTTTGGGCAGATGCCACTTTAATAATTAGTTTCAAATCTTCAGGCAAACTTTCGTACTTCGATTTATTCACTATGAACTCAAGAGCTGAGCCCGGCTCATGCCAACCCGGAGAATAATAGTATTTAGCAATTTCATGAAATCCCATTAAATAATCATGAAATGGGCCTAGCCACTCCGCTGCATCAATCACACCTCTTTCCAGATTTGTATAAATTTCGCCACCCGCAGAAAGTACAACAGTTCCGCCCGCTCGCTCAAAAACCTTACCTCCAAGCCCGGGAATTCTCATTTTCACACCCTTCAGATCCTCAGGTTTCTCTATTGATTTATTGAACCATCCACCCATTTGCATTCCGGTATTTCCGGCATAAAAAGGGACCAAATTAAATTTAGCATACAATTCACTCCATAATTCATATCCGCCGCCAAATTCAATCCAGGCTTGTAGCTGTTGTGCATTCATCCCAAAAGGAACTGCTGAAAACAACTGCGTCGCTGATGATTTCCCCGCCCAATAATAGGATGCCGAACTTCCAATCTCTGCGGTGCCCGAACTGACGGCATCAAATACTTCCAGAGGCGGAATCAATTCACCGCCATTAAAAACTTTGATGTGAAGCCTTCCATGACTTAGCTTATAAACGGTATCAACAAAAGTTTTTATCGAATCACCAATGATAGGAAAGTTGGGCGGCCATGTGGTCACCATTCTCCATTCAATAGATTTTTTACTTGTAATTATAGCAGGAGGGGAGAGCCTATCTTCAATACATGAAGAAAATATAGAACCTGACACTAATACTGCGCCGAATATAGAAGTGCTTTGTTTTAAGAAATCTGCTCTGCTAAGTTTGTTCTTTTCAATCTCTTTCATCACCCAACTTATCCTTCATCTTGTCAATAAGTCTATCAAAATCGCTCTTTACAGATTTATCAATTTCCCTTAATTTATCCATGTGAGTGCTAAATTTCCGGGCAATCCTTTCATTAAACTCATTTACAGTCTGATCAAAGCTATCCTTCTCTTGTCTAAATCCGCTTAATAAATCATTCGCTTTCGCTCGAGCCTGTTCAGATAAATCTATTATTTTAGCTTCATAAACAGTTTTTTCTTCTTGGGTACTATTTTGCAATTGATTTTTAACATCCTGAATCTTTGTATCGAGATCTTCTTTGTTTTTCTGAAGATCAGCAACTAGTTGATCCTTGTGGACAATGAGAGCTCTAGACTGAGCAGTTACAGAAGTTTCATAAGCTTGTTTTATTTCTTCGAAATCTATATCTTGAATATGACGGGATATTTTATCCGGTTGAACATCCAGAGAGGAAACCTTTTCTTTTACCTTTTGGGCAATTTCATCAAATTCATCGTGCTTTGTTGAATTATTCGCTCCATCTGAAACTGCATTTTGAATACCTCGCTCCAGATTGACAGCTAAATTTTGTAATTTCTCTAATAGGATAGAGGATTTATCCAAAACTTCTCTACCGATGGCATTAACTGTATCTTCAGTATCAGATAAAACACCTTTAGTCCGTTCAAGATGACTCTGAAAAGATTCAGAATTCACAGATTTTTGTATGTCCTCATTCACTCCACTAAAAAAGGACTCTATTTTTTTGAATATATTCATAAATTATTGATAAAGAAGTCTTATTGATTGGATGATAATGGATAAATTTACTACTTTCTTTTCAGAATTATAAATAATTTTATTTTTTTTCAGGATCAGGCAACCAATCATAATACTTGTACGTCATGCCTGAAAACGAAATATCGAGAGAAGTTTTATGTTCGGATTTGCAAAGAAATATGACGAATTATCAAATCTGGTTTCCTATTGTCAAAAGGGAGATAGAAAAGCCATGAGAATGGTTTATGAAAGCTTTGCAGAAAACATGAATGCTATAAGTTATCGGTACGTAAAAGACGAAAACGTTTCAGAAGAGATCGTTTCAAGCAGTTTTATAAGAGCCTTTGAAAAACTAGATCAATTAGATGATTTTAGCAAGTTTGGAGGATGGTTGAAGAAAATAGTGGTCAATTTAAGTTTGGATTATCTCAGATCCAATAAATTTAAATATGACAATATTGAAGATCACTCTTATAAATTGATCGCAAATCAAAATGATGAGCCATTATCACAAATGGGACATGAGGAATTGCTTGAATTGATTGAAAGACTGCCAGAAGGATATAGAACTGTATTTAATTTGTTCGAAATAGAGGGCTACAGTCATAATGAAATAGCCGATATGTTAGGTATTACGGTAAGTACATCGAAATCACAACTGATGAAATCGAAAAGGTGGTTGAGGGAAAAAATTAATGAGTTAAATGAATTTAAGTGCTATGAAAGATAAATCATTTTTAGATAAAAAAAATCTGGAAGCTATCCGGAATGAGAAAAAGTCGATCTCTGAAAATTCATGGGAAAGGATAAATAAACATTTTGAAGACAAAAAGCCCAAGGGAAAAATATTTCTTCTTAATAATTATATGAAAGTAGCTGCCGGAATAATGCTTCTGATGAGCTTCACTTGGATGATATACAACAATACTGTTTCAGTAACGGAAATAAATTCAGTAGTATCAGAAGAACAACCTAAACATAACATATCGAACCCAACATTTGAAAAGTCTAGTCAAAATAAAGAAAAAGAGGAGAGGAGAGTAGAAGAAAGTGAGGAAGCAGTTGAAAATAAATCGAATTATTCGATTGTAAATAATGAAATTAAAATTTCTGATAAAACGCCAAGCAATATTATAAATCACGTGCCGAAAACTGAAATTGAGGATTTTAAAGCAAAAGAAACTATTGAAAACGTAGCAATTTCTATTGAAAAGGCAAATAAAAATAAGATAGATCAAGATTATGCGGATTTAACTAACGAAAGACAAATCGTTGATTTAGCAGCAATAGAAACACAGATACCACAAGTTTACTCCGAAACATTTAAGAAAGTTAACTTGGAACAATATCATAAACAAACAGAAATCTCGGACAGCTATTTCGATGGTACTAGCACAGGTGCATTGGTAGGACAAATCTTACTAGATTTAATTTCAGACAATACTATAGTATCAGATTTAAATAATAAGTTTCAAAAATTTAAAAATTTAGAAGTAATTCAAATTAATTGGTAATCCCTTAAATATTAAAAAATGAAAAATCATAAATTAAAAACATTTATTCTAACAACAATTCTAGCTATTTCTTTTGGATTTAATTACTCATTCGCTCAAACCGGAGAAGATAAGACTACGCTGGGGGATAATTTGAGAACCATTTCCCAATCCATAAAAGTTTTGGTTTCAGAAATTAATGATTTAGTAAATCAATACAGAGAAGGTGAAATTACAGAGGAGGAATTGGAGGAAGAAATTGCAAAGTTAGAAGAGAAAATTGAAACAGAAACAGCCAAAATTGGAAATCGCTCGGATGAGATGGATGTAAGTGTCGAAATCAGAGAAGAAACCATTGAAAGTATGGAGGAAATGATGGAAAATCTGGAAGACGAAATGGAAGAATTAGAAAGAACCATAGAGGTTCAAGTCGAGAGAGAAATGGAGCGAATGGAGAATGATATAGAGAGAATGGAAAATGACATGGAAGAACAAGATAATAGGATTGAGGTTGAAGATAATTCTATTAAAATCAATTTGAATAAAAACCCAAGACCGGCTAAGCAAACACGCAAGGATTTTGTACTTGGATTTGGTCCAACCTATGTAATCGAGAATAGCGATAACGACAATTTCGTTCCCGATTTTAAACCTTGGAGTTCATGGAGTGGCTATCTAGGTTTTCAAATGGCAACCAGATTTACACCGACATCAAATTTCGGTATACAGTATGGAATATTGTATAAGTGGATGATAACTAAAATTGATGACAATGCGATACTGACCATCCAAGATAGAAATGGAATATATGTCCCTGATTCGGAAAGAGATTACAGTAAATCTTCTTTAACTACACATCATTTAGTAGTGCCATTAATGCTTCAAATTTCAAATAAGAGAGGGAAGGGATATACTTTCGGACTTGGAGGTTATGCGGGTGTGAGGTTAGGAGACACACAGAAACTACATTTCAGAAGTGTTAATGGGGAGAAAGTCGAATCAAGATTAAGAGCGAATTATAGAACGAATCCATTTATTTATGGTTTGGGAGCTAATTTCGGAAAAGACTTTGTAAGATTCTTTGCTCATTATGATCTATCCAATGTTTGGAGAACTGAAGACAATTATGATTGGAATAGATTCAACTTCGGATTCCATTTACATTTCTAATCCAGATTATATTGATAACTTTAAGCAGAGCCTCACAAAAGTGGGGCTTTGTCTTTGGCTGTATTCCTATTTAACATAATATTAATTATGGGCATTATATAAATTATTATTACGACAAAGAAATCAAGCATAATCTATAAGATAAAAAGATCTACACAATGTAGAAAAATTCTACATTGTGTAGATCTTTTCTACATATATCATATTAATTACGTACTAATATCCTATGGAATAATTTTTGTAAATTTAATAATGTAATCACTCGGCATACGTGCTTTGTCCGATAATTTACAACAAAATTTTAATGGATAATTTAATATTGATTGGATTCAATTGTCTATGGAATTATTAAATAATTGAATTAATTTAAAACTTATATACAGATCCTAGAATTATGCAAAATTATAAAAGTGAGAAGGTGAATTTGTTGGCCGGGGAAGAATCCGGAATTATTAATATTGGTGCTTTAAGTTTAGGAAAGAAATCAAATAAATCACCAATAGTACTAAAACCTGAGATTTTCACAAAAATTAATCTTAAGAATTTTGATTATTTAATTTTGATTAGCACTTTCAGTATACTCTTTAGTGCAGTTTATGTTTTATATCATTTGCATCAAAATTTTGATGATTTACATTTCATTAATATTGATACCTCTTTTGGATTTGGATTCTATTTGGCCGGCTTAGCTTTATTAATCATTAAAATTAGTTTCTTAATTTTTATATTAGTTAACTTTTTGAGGTATAAACCGGTCCAGTCAGTTGCAGATGAACTTCTCCCCTTTTGTACTGTGATTGTCCCGGCATACAATGAAGGATCACTTGTTTGGGAAACACTAATTAGCTTGGCAAAAAGTGATTACCCTCATGATCGCCTTCAAATTATTTCTATAGATGATGGTAGTTTAGATGACACATGGGATTGGATGTTAAAAGCTAAAGCCGAACTTGGAGCGCGTTTAACTATACTTCAACAACCTGTAAATAAAGGAAAAAGACATGCTCTCTATAGAGGATTTAAGCTGGCGACAGGTGACATTTTTATTACTGTAGATAGTGATTCAATAGTTAAGCCCAATACACTTAGGAATATGGTCAGTCCATTTATTGTAAATGAACAATGTGGTGCTGTTGCAGGAAATGTTAGGGTTTTAAATAATCAAAAGGCAATTATCCCAAGGATGTTAAATGTGAGTTTCGTTTTCAGTTTCGAATTTGTACGTTCGGCTCAAAGTGTTCTTGGTTCAGTTTTATGTACTCCGGGAGCCCTTGCAGCTTATAGAAAAGAGGCAGTCTTAAATTGTCTTCCTGAATGGATCAATCAAAAATTTATGGGAAAAACTTCAGATATTGGAGAAGATAGAGCTATGACAAATATGATTCTCAAACAAGGATTGCATGTTTTATTTCAGAGAAATGCCTATGTATTTACTAATATCCCTGAGAAATATAAAAATCTATATAAAATGTTCATTCGTTGGGAAAGAAGTAATGTAAGGGAGAATATAATGATGAGTAAGTTTGCATTTGGCAATTTTAGAGACGGCTCAAAAACCGGAAGTAGAATACTACTTTTAAACCAATGGTTTAAGGTTCTATTAGCTTATCCCATGATTATATTAATGTTTACATTTTTATATTTAAAACCACTTTTGTTTATGACAACTGCATTGGTAAGTATTTTAATATTTTCAAGTATTCAAGCTATTTTCTTTGCTAAAAGACATAATGTTTCAGAATCCTTATGGGCTTATCCATACAGCCTTTTCTATACTTTTTCACTCTTCTGGATCACTCCGTACGCTATTGCAACTGCGGGAAGAAAGGGTTGGTTAACAAGAGTACTCCCGAAAAATAACGAATAATTGTAATTTACTTTATTTATTAAGTCGTAGCTCCCCCACAGCTCGACCCAGCCCCTGCTGTACAGCCATAACAATGTTGGTCAACGATTATTTCTCGTGAATTGATAGCGTCGATATTAAAGTCTGAAATATGCGTTGAACCGCCTTTAATTTTCAAATCAAGCATTTGATTGAAATCACAATCGTAAAGATATCCATCCCAACCAACAGAAAGTGTGTTTCTGCACATCACATTAGCCGCAGCTACCGGATTATACGCATTGATTAATTTTGCCATATAATCTGCATAATTGTCGGTCTCAATCAAATAATCCAAAAACCGGGCAATGGGCAAATTGGTGATGACAAAAAGCTTATTAAAAACAACTCCAAAATCAGCTAAAAGTCTTTCCTTATACAACTTTTCAAGCTCGCCTTGATCACCTGGCAGAAAAGCTCCCGTGGGATTAAATACCAAATTCAACTCCAATCCGGTTCCCTCACGACCATAACCTACACTATTCAACAACTGTAAAGCATCGATTGAATCTTCAAATACACCATCTCCCCGCTGATTATTAGTCCTTTTAGAGGTATAATGCGGAAGAGAGGAAATCACCTCGACACCCAGCCTGGCAAAGACTTCAGGAAGTTGCTTGTACTTTTTATTGGCAACGAGAATTGTCAAGTTACATCTATCCATGATATGCACACCCAGTTTACCGAGTTCCTCTACAAACCATAAAAAATTAGGATTCATTTCCGGAGCTCCCCCTGTAAGATCCACCGTTCGTATATCATATTTTTGAATGACCTCAAGACAATGTTGCAATGTTTCTACTGTCATGATTTCCTTTCTGTCAGGCCCGGCATCGACATGGCAATGCTTACAAACTTGGTTGCACATATATCCCATATTAATTTGAAGAATTTCAAGCCCGCTTGTCTTCAGGGGAAATAATCCCGATTCTTTTAACTTCTTTGAGAATGGAATTTCACCTGCTTCCCTACTTGTGATTTGAATCACATTCAACTGGAACATAGGTTCCGATAAATCGTGACTTCTAGCTTTTAATGATTTAATGCTCATTACATTGTTAATTTTTCAATTTGTTTTTTCATCTGTACACTATGGACTAGTGTTGCACCACCTTTGATAGCCGCCCCAACATGTACAGCCTCCATCATTTGTTCTTCAGTGCAACCTTTTTCTAAAGCATCGCTGGTGTAAGCATCTATACAATAAGGGCATTGGACTACATGGGAAACAGCTAGGGCAATCAATGATTTTTCCCTGCTTGTCAAGGCACCCGGCTTAAAAACTTCGCCATAATAGCTAAAAAATTTATCAGCAAGAACCTTCTGATACTCTCCTATTTCTCCAAATTTGGCTAAATCCTCTGCTAAATAATATGGTTTCATATAAACTATTTAATTAGGTTATTTAATATTTCAATAATAAACCCAATATAAGGAATTACGATTAGAAGACTAATTTAGTTCATGTGTATTTCCAGCTAGGGTGCACATCTTCTCCAAAACAGTTAAGTAAAAATTTTTAACAATAATCCTTTGTAAAAAGAACTATTACAAGTTACAAACAGTTAAAGTGGCTGTAAGTTATTTTACTTTTAATTATAAAAAGATTTGAGTCTATAAATAAATTTAAAAGTATCTTTGTCGCTCAAATCAATGAAAACCCCTTAATTAAGAAATGAAGAATACATATTTAGACGTAGTTGATCAGACATTTTACTTTCCACGTGACGGTTTTGCTCTAAATAACAACAAATTAACCTTTCACGATATTGATCTTACTTCACTAATAGAAAAATATGGTACGCCATTTAAGTTAACTTATCTTCCTAAAATAGGATCACAGATAAGGAAGGCCAGAGCTTTGTTCGATAAGGCAATTAATGAATTGGACTTTAAAGGTAAATATGTTTATGCCTATTGTACAAAAAGCTCCCACTGGAGTCATGTATTGTATGAAACACTTAAAAACGGAGTTCAATTAGAAACCTCCTCAACATTTGATATTGATCTGATCAGAAGTCTATATAAAAAGGGTAAGCTGGATAAAAATATCACCATTATTAATAATGGTTTTAAAGACTTGAGCTATATCAAAAAAATTGCCGGCTTAATTGATGACGGTTTTACTAATGTCATTCCTATCATTGATAATAAAGATGAATTGGACTTATTATTATCTCACATCAAGACAGAAAAGTTTTCCATAGGTATTAGAATGGCTACGGAGGAAGAGCCTAAATTTGAGTTTTATACCTCGAGATTGGGAATTAGACAATCAGAAGTTCTTTCTTTCTATGCTGATAAAATAGCCAAGAACCCAAGAGTCAACCTTAAAATGCTCCATTTCTTTGTGGATACAGGGATTAAAGATGATATATATTACTGGAGTGAATTAGGAAAAGGAATTCGTACCTACGCCTACTTGAAAAAACTTTGCCCGTCTCTTGAGGCCATCAACATAGGCGGTGGGATGCCCATTAGTAATTCTCTCGGCTTCGAATATGACTATGAATATATGATCAGAGAGATCGTAAGAAATATTAAGGAGGCTTGTTTGGAGGAAAATATCCAGGATCCGGATATCTATACAGAGTTTGGAAAGTATACTGTAGGTGAAAGTGGCGCTATTGTTTTCTCCGTAATTGGTCAAAAGCAGCAAAATGATTCTGAGCTGTGGTATATGATAGATAATTCCTTGATTAATACCCTGCCTGATGCATGGGCTATCAATGAGAGGTTCATTTTACTACCCATCAATCAATGGGAAAGAGAATATAGAAGAGTCAATATTGGAGGGCTAAGTTGTGATAATTCAGATTATTACAATAGCGAAGCCCATAGCAATCAGGTATATTTACCTAAATTTGAGAAAAATGAAAAGTTGTATCTAGGATTCTTTCATTGCGGAGCTTATCAAGATTCCTTATCAGGTTATGGTGGAATAAAACACTGTTTGATACCTTCACCTCAACATATACTTATAGATATTGATGATGACGGTAATTTAGTAGATAGAAAAATAGCTGATGCTCAGACTCCTGAAAAAATGCTATCAATACTTGGCTACGAACTTTAAAGAAGTTTAAAATACAATTAAAAAAGGGATGATAATCGTAATGATTTCATCCCTTTTCTTTATTTAATTTTTGGAATTAGAAACCCATTCCACCCATTCCGCCCATTTGCTCTTGGAATTCCTTCATAGTCATTTTCTTATAACCCTCCGGCATAGTGAACTTCGATTTATCCACTTCCTTTTTGAAGTCTTTAGCTACCATTTTCAATGACATAACACCCATATCTGTTTCGATTTCTAAAGGCACGCCCGGCACAACGCCTGATTTAACATTCTGAACCATTGAAGCCGGCATTTTAATATCTTCGGTTACAAACATTTTGATTTTCATGTCACCTTGCTCTGTATTCATAGTAACGATAACTCTCTTACAGTCATAGCCAAGAATCTGCTTTGTTTCACTTTCCATCACTTCTACTTTGTAATCAATGTCTTCAGATCCTACTGATTCTGCTTCCGTAATAGTTGATTCGACTTGCATTTTATTACCCATCATATCATAGAACATATTCATCGAACCATCTTTCTGATTGGTAAATGTTGATATTTTAACCATACCACTCATCATATCCATATCCATACGTTGGTTATCTTTATTAAAAAAGATTTCCTGTGTAGTACCTTTCATCATCCCGGCCATTTGTGCCATTTCGGGAGAAGTCACATTTACGTCCACAATTTCCATTTTAAGATAACCTTCAGTTAGTTGAGCTAAACTCATTGGCAATAAAGCCATTAAAAAAAAGCAAGCTGCTAGTAAATTTTTCATTAATCTGTTTTTTTATATTTAAATTGAATTCTAGAAACTAAATTAATACATTTTATTCTATTAAGGTTTACTTATTAGATTAATCCGCGTGAATTGTCGATTAAATATACCATTCATCAATATATTTAACTACTATTTTTGATAAATTAAAAGCATCATTGATCGCGCGATGCTGATCTCCTTCGAATTCCATACCCTCGAAAATCAGAGCATTCACTAATCCTAAAGAGCGATTGATACCGGTAAAATTCCTATACTGTGTTTTGGCATTAATACTATTTCTCACCCATTCACAATCGATATTATGCAAAGTACAATCACTCATCAAATATTTCACATCTTGCTCACCCCAAGAAATAAGGATATAATCTTCCTCATCTTCCTCTATCCAATCTAAAAAATCACTGATGACTTTATCAAAGGTTCTGGCTTTATCGACATCATCTTGTGAGATACCGGTGAGTTTTTTGCAAAAAGGTGAAAGTATTGGATTGACAATAGGCTTGATGAAATGACTAAATTTACTATCTAATTCACCAAAATGATTTATTTTTAATGCCCCAATTTCAATAATTTCATTGTATCCTTTCGGAGGCCTTCCCCGCCAACAAGTAGCTTCTAGATCGTAAACTATTAGATTCACCCTTTAAATATTAGTGTGGCTTTAATTACTTTTTATATCAATAACATCTTCCAGTCCATATCCTTCAAGTCTATTGTGATAAAAATATAGAATCTGGAAATCCTCACTGACCAAAGTTTGTTCATTCTTAAATTTCAGAGGCAATTTGGTATGAAAAACACCTAATTTGCGTACGCCTAACTTTATCAATTCAACTACATTTTCCTCTTTAAATCCGTCACCCAAAATAACTTCATCTTTCGCTTGCATTTCTTTCAGCTTATTCAAGACCTGTAGATACACTCTTGATACACGATCAATATGCAAAGGGTAATTCTTGGGTTTTATTCTGAAAATGTCAAAAATTTCATTCTGATTGAGATCAAACATCAATAGTTTAAAAGCTACAAATGCAATCAATTGACTTGGTAATATGACATTATCACTTTTAAATCTTTTAACTATTTCGGCAGCTAAAAGATTGGTGTATTCAGATTCCCTTTGATTATCCTCAGTAATTATTCCATTAGAGACGAAATAATCTTTTACATTTACTTTATTCCCGAATTCATCAAGGCTGTGCCCGGCATTATCAATTTTATTTCCGAAGACATCCATAGGTTCTCCGAATGAAAGACTCACTTCTGATGTCTTATAAAAGAACCTAAAAAAATATCCTAAGGATTTTATAATATTTTTGGTAGTACTTGATGCTTTAACATACTTTTCCTGGCCTGTGGACTTTAAGTGCTGCTCCACCAAGCCCCGCGCCTCAAGAACGAAATTATAGCTTAAGATCAGCGGAACCACAATGACTTTTTTGTCAATTTCTCTCTCACATAGTTTCCTTTGAGCAAACAACATGGAACTCATTAGTCCTAATTTAAGTCTACTTTCTAAAGCTCCTGAACGAGACCTTGTTCCGCCCGCGAAGAACAGAGAATTAACACCGTCCTGAATGGAAAGTTGTGACATAGAAATAAGACATTCTAAATATATCGGATTTTTTTTCCTTCGATCTACTCTATACGCCCCAAGTCTATTCATAAAATAGGCCGCCGGGCCAAAATTATATAGATTCAATCCCGCGCCATATGAGAATGAGGGCAAGCCCACCTTGGCGTCAATAGCATAGCCCACCATTATTGAATCAAGGTTAGAACTGTGCGTAGGCACGAGAACTAAAGTATGTTTTTTAGCTAGCGTTCTCAATTTTCCTATAGGACCATAAATATGCAATCTTTCGAGGAGTTCGGATCTTTTGCCAAAGAAAATGCCGGTCCTAGCCCACCATTTGTTAAATAGTAATTTAAAGAATGCTGTCAAAAATCGTCTTGCAAAAAGGTAGGAATTGGAATGGAAAGTTCCGACTATTTCTTCTGAATAACGGTGAATAATCGTCTTCAGCACGTCGGTGTAAACTTCTTTAAGATATACTTCATTGGAAGGATCCTGAATATTCGCTATTTTTTGCTGCAATCTATTCCAAAAAAGCATTTCATTAGGTGGATCAACTCTCCAGGGCATATTTTTTACCCTTGACTTCTCTAAATAAATAGTTTTTTCAATAAACTCTTTTATTGAGGAGAAACTTTTATTCTTAGTCAATTTACCGTAGGTAAAATCTTGCAATTGTTTTACGAAAACAGACCGACGTTTCGACAGATCTGCTATAGGCCATTCATTGATGTCCGGTATTATATGTTCATAAGCTTCGTGCGGTCCGTTTCTTTCCATCAGCGCTATTGATTGGCATGGTAAATTTCTATTACAGATTCAATAAATTCAAGGATTTCTTCCCTACCCTCTGAATTTGAAGCCGAAGATAAAAAATATGTTGGCAATTCCTCCCAAATTTCTCCCCAAGCCTTCAAATGTATTTCCAACTGAGTTGCTTTTTTAGATGGTCTAAGTTTATCAATCTTGGTAAAAATTAAGGCTAGTGGCACAGCATGTTCCCCACAAAAATCCATCATTTCAAGATCTATATCTTGAGGAGGTATATTCGAATCTATGAGTAAAAACGCACACTGTAGTTGACTTCTGTTTTTGAGATAGTTATTTATCATTAGACCGAAAGTACGACGAGCTGATTTGGATGCCCTAGCATAACCATAGCCGGGTAAATCTACTAAATGCCAGCTTTCATCTACAATAAAATAATTTAAAAGTTGCGTTTTACCGGGCATTCCTGAAACCTTCGCTAATGATTTTCGACCCGTTAACATATTTATTAAAGATGATTTCCCAACATTAGATCTACCAATAAAGGCAAATTCCGGAAGCAAAGTATCGGGACAATCTGAAGCTTTGGTGAAACTAGCCACAAAGTCTACTTTATTTAATTTCATATTTGTTTTAATATTAATTTGGCCGAATTCGTATAATATTTAAAGTAATATCGTTACACGTCCGATTTTAAGTATCTTTGCCTCTCAAAGTGGTTTCTAATTTTGAAAGTTTCAATTTGAAAATTTAAACTTAAACTAAGTTAGATATAAATTTGTAATAATATAAACAGATCTGAAATGCAAAAGATAATTTTCATCACAATATTATTGATTTTTTGCCAACTCAACCCTATCAAAGCCCAAATTAATGAAACAAAATTTGGCTTAAAAGTGGGTATACAGAGTTTTTCACTTACCCCTTCTACCCTATTTATAAATGATGAAGGCGATTTGAACGATGCTGAATTACAGTTAAAGAGCGGGAAATACGGTTTTCATTTCGGCTTGCAAATACCCGTAACAATAAATAATTTTATCATTCAACCGGAAATTGTATTCAATAGCAATTCAGTGGAATATGATTATGAAGATATCAATACTACCAATGCATTACAAGAAAGGTATAATTATTTAGATATCCCTTTATTATTTGGTTATAGATTAGGATTTATAAGATTTATGGGAGGTCCGGTAGGCCATATTTTCATACAAAGTTCTTCCGATTTATTTGACATTAATGGTTATGAATCTTCTTTCAATAATTTAACTTGGGCTTATCAACTAGGTGTTGGCCTTACAATCACCAAATTCACTTTAGATGTGAGATATGAAGGAGGTTTTAATAAATTCGGCTCACATCTAATGATTAATGATAAAACCTTTAAATTTAACAGCAGGCCTGAAAGGTTACTTATGTCACTAGGCTTTTTATTCTAATTTACAGATCAGCTATATAATTATCGAAAGCAATAAGATGTAATTCACAACCTTTTGGTGAATTCATCCGTTCAAGAGGCTTAAAAATACCTAAGATGACCTTTGAGAAAATGGAACTTAATACCTTAAAGAATGTATTATCGCATTTCGATTTTGACTATTATACACAACCTGAAATATTTAAAAACTATATCAATTATTTACCTGAAATTGAGTCATTTCACGCGGCTGTAAAGAATAGAGAAGGATTCCAGATCAACAGACCAATATTACATCAGATCATAAAACACAACTATGATGATGCTTCGATCAACATCTCACCACAAGTTCAGCAAAATATTGATTCTTTATTAGATGAGAAAACATTTACGATCACAACAGCCCATCAGCCTTGTGTTTTTGGTGGGCCGATGTATTTTTATTTAAAAATAGCCTCTTTAATATCCCTTTCTCAAAAGCTTAATCAAAAGTATTCTAATGAATTTAAAGTAGTTCCTGTTTTCGTTATAGGAGGAGAAGATCATGATTTCGAGGAAATTTCACAGGTAAAAATAGATGGTAAAAACCTACAATGGCATCATAATAATATTGGAGGGCCTGTGGGCAGAATGAATCATGAAGGAAGCTTCGAACTTCTTTCAGAATTAAAGGAAATTATCGGACATTCTGAGACAGGAATGCATCTATTCAATATTTTCAAAAACGCATACGAAAACACTCAAAATTTAAGTCAGGCAACTCAAAATTGGGTAAATGAGCTTTTTGCTGAATATGGTCTGGTGATCATAAATTTTGATAATAAGCAGGCTAAATCAATGTTTGTTAATATCATGAAAGAAGAGGTTGAATCATGTATTTCCCAAACCTTAGTTAATGAAGTGCAGGGACGCTTGGAGGCTGATGGTTACAAGGCACAAGCATTTGCAAGAGAAATAAATTTGTATAAATTAGGTGAGAACTCTAGAAGCAGATTGTTAAATTTAGAAAACAATCAAATTGGATTAGACGGTAAAAATGAGATCTATAGCAAGGAGGAAGTACTTCAAGACATAGAAAATAACCCTGAAAATTACTCCCCTAATGTGGTATTGCGGCCATTACTTCAAGAAGTATTATTACCCAATTTAGCTTATTTGGGCGGCGGAGGAGAGCTAGCGTATTGGATGGAAAGGAAACAACAATTTAAACATTTTGGTGTCCACTACCCTATTTTAATCAGACGAGATAGCTTAAGTTGGCTGGAAAAATCAGCAATGAAAAGAATTAATAAATTAGATATAGAAATTACTGCTCTTTTTAATGATCGAGATAAGGTAATACGGGATTATTTAACTCAAAAAAGCAAAATTCCCTTAGAAGCCGGACTTGAAAAAAGAGTGATTTTGGATAATCTGGAAAAAATATGTTTAAAAGCTGAGCAAATAGATCCTACTGTTGCCACAGGCCTCAGAGCCGAGACCACTAGAATTTCGAAGCAAATAGATCAAATGGAGAGTAGATTGTTACGTGCTGAGAAACAAAAAAATGAAATCGCAGTAAATCAAATTGATTACGTAAAAGCCAAGTTATTTCCTTTGGGAAAATTACAGGAGAGGCAGGAGAGCTTTATTTCCTTATTTATTGAAACACAAGGAAAACTAACTGATATGCTAATAAAGAATCTCAATCCTTTGGATAAAAAATGGAATTTATTAATGGAAAAAGAGGATTAATTACTCCTCACAGCAAATAAAGTTAATAAATCAGAAATCCGTTCTTTTAAATCCTTACGATCTACGATAAAATCTAAGAATCCATTTTCCAATAATGATTCTGCAGATTGGAAATTTTCAGGAAGTTCCTTTTTTATCGTTTCCATTATTACTCTTGGCCCTGCAAATCCGATTAAAGCTTTTGGTTCCGCAAAATTTATATCACCCAACATAGCATAAGATGCTGTAACACCTCCGGTAGTAGGATCCGTCATAAGAGAAAAATAAGGAATACCTTCTTCGGCAAGCTCACTTAACATAACAGAGGACTTGGCCATTTGCATCAAGGAAAACGCCGATTCCATCATTCTTGCTCCCCCGGATTTAGAGATGAGCAAGAAAGGAATTCTATGTTGAATGCAATATTCTATAGCCAGCGCAATTCTCTCACCCACTACAGAACCCATGGATCCTCCGATGAATGAAAAATCCATACAAGCCACCACGAGATCTTTTTTATTAATTTTTCCATGAGCGACGGCTATCGCATCAGTGAGAGATGTCTTTTTCTGTGCCTCCACTAATCTTTTAGCATAAGACTTTGAATCTTCGAATTTTAGAAAATCGTATGATCTAATATTTTCAAAAAGATTCGTTCTTTTGCCATCAAAGATTAAATCGAAATACTCAGCGGATCCAATTCTCGTGTGGTGCTCACATTTGGGGCACTTATAGAAATTTAATTGAACTTCTTTATTTGTACTTGTTTGTTTGCAGGACGGACATTTAAACCAAATCCCATCCGGAGCCTCTTTTTTATTACTGGTTGAAGTCTGAATACCTTCTTTTAATCTTTTAAACCAACCCATATATCTTCCAATTTTCTATAAACGTATACCAAGATAAATAAAATGTAGTAAAATTATATTAGTACCTATAATTTTTAACTGTATCAATGAATGCTTTCACTCCTGTTAAAGGCGTATCGGGATAGACCCCATGACCAAGATTTACAATATGTTTATTTCCAAAATCTTTTATCATTTTAATAGTCGTAGAAGTAATGCTTTCCGGATCAGCGTATAAATTACATGGATCCAGATTTCCTTGTAGAATCATCGACTCTCCAACTTTTTCTCGAGCAAATTTAGGTTCCACCAACCAGTCTAAACTAATTGCATCAAAATTAGAATTATTAAAATCCTCAAGGACTGACCAAGCTCCTTTAGGAAAAGCTATTTTAGGAACTTCTGAAATACTATTACCTATTTGATTTATGTAAGGCAGGGAAAATTCGCGATATTGCGCAGGTCCAAGCAAGGCTGCCCATGAGTCAAAAATCTGAATTACATCAACACCGGCATTTATTTGTAATTTCAAATATGCGATTGTTGTATCCGTAATTGCCTGTAAAAGTTCATGTGAAAGTTCCGGCTGCTCATATAAAAACTTTTTAGCTTTGGAGAAAGTTTTACTGCCTTCGCCCTCAATCATATAAGCAAAAATAGTCCAAGGTGCACCAGCAAAGCCAATTAAAGGCACTTCGCCGGCTAACTGTTCCTTCGTTATACGTATTGCTTCAAAAACATATTCTAGCTTCTCAGCAGCTTTGGTTCCTTTATCTAAAATCGATAAATCTTCCTTACTTGTAAATGTTTTGGGGAAATAGGGCCCCTCCCCTTTTTTCATCTCATAATGAAGATTCATTGCATCCGGAACAACTAAAATATCGCTAAAAATAATAGCTGCATCAACATTTAATATTTCTACCGGTTGAATAGTAACTTCTGCTGCTTTGGCAGGTGTTTCAACTAAATTTTTAAAAGAACCTAGAGCTGCCCGAACCTCCCTATATTCCGGCAAAATTCTACCGGCTTGTCTCATCATCCAGACCGGGGGTCTCTCAACGGATTCCCCTTTCAAAGTTCTTAACAAAAGATCATTCTTTAAATAACTCATATATACTATTCATTTTCAATGCTATATCAAATTTTAGTAGATATTGCAAAGTATAATCGATAAAAAAAATCCAATTTTTTTCCTAAATTGCGACAAATATACAGATAATTAAACGACTTAAGAAAAGTTTAAAAAATATGAACATCGCTATTGTAGGCTACGGGAAAATGGGAAAATCTATAGAGGGCTTGTGTCTTCAAAGAGGTCATAATATAAGTTTTAAAATAGGAATTGATAATATTAACGAAATAAACAAGATTTCGGCTCACAATACAGATGTCGCCATAGAATTTTCAACACCGGATTCAGGATTTAAGAACTGTCGGACACTTATCAGTAATGGGGTTCGTACTATTTCGGGCACTACCGGATGGGTTGAAAATATTCCTACCATCGAAAAATTGTCAAGGGAAAAAAGTGTTGGATTTTTATATGCAAGCAATTTTAGTATTGGTGTAAATCTTTTCTTCCAATTAAATAAGTTTCTTGCATCAATCATGGCTCAGCATGAAGCCTACGAAATAAGTATGGAAGAATGGCATCACATTCACAAATTGGATGCTCCAAGTGGCACTTCAATAACATTAGCTCAAAATATTGTTAATCAAATAGATAGAATAAAGAATTATAAATTAATTGAAGATATTTCAGTTAAATACTCAAATTCAGATTTACCTATAATAGCGCATAGGGAGGGAGAAATACCAGGCACGCATGCAATTAAATACGAGAGTGAATTAGATTCAATAGAGATAATTCATACAGCAAAAAGTAGAAAAAGCTTTGCATTAGGAGCTGTGTTAGTAGCAGAATGGATGAAAGGGAAGAACAAATTATTCACAATGGAAGATTTTCTAGCAAGTACAAATGATTAGTAAAAAATCAATAGATGATGTTCTAGACGCCGCAAATGTTGAGGATATAGTGGGTGAAACTGTCGAGCTGAAACGAAGGGGCAGTAATTTAATCGGCTTATGTCCTTTTCATGGCGAAAAGACCCCATCATTTATCGTATCCCCTTCAAAGAATATTTATAAATGTTTTGGTTGTGGAAAGGGAGGTCGAAGTATTGATTTTCTAATGGATTTTCAAAAAATGTCTTTCGTTGAGGCAATAAGATATCTTGCAGAGAAATACAATATTGAGCTGGAAGAGACCATCCTCACTGATGACCAAAAAATCTTGATCGATGAGAGAGAGAGTTTCTACCTAATAAATGAATTCGCTGCAAAATTTTATCATAATTTCGCTACCAATACAGATTATGGCAAAAGTGTTTCCATGGGCTATTTTCTATCTCGTGGTTTAACTAAAGAAATGATTGAACAGTTTCAATTGGGTTTTACACCAAATGAAGGAGATGGATTGGTGAAAGCAGCAACCAATGCCGGTTTTAAATTGGAAAAACTACAAGAGATCGGATTGGCTAACAAATTCGGAAAAGATTTCTTTAGTAACCGGATAATGTTTCCAATAAAAAATCTTCGCGGGCGGGTAGCAGGATTCGCGGGAAGAATTATTGAAAAGAATCTTAAAGCTCCCAAATACATAAATTCAATAGAGTCTCTCATTTATAATAAACGAGATATACTATACGGTGCATTTGATTCAAAACAAAGTATTCGTCAGAATGATATGTGCATTCTCGTGGAAGGATACACTGATGTTATTGGCTTGCATCAATTTGGGATTTCTAATGTTGTTGCCACCTCAGGAACTTCGTTGACAGACGAACAGATTAATGTCATCAAAAGGTTGACTAATAATCTACTATTTCTTTTTGATGGTGACAAAGCAGGAATTAATGCTGCGCTAAGAGGTGTTGAAAAAGTAGTCACAAAAGACATGAATGTCAGGGTGGCTATACTACCAGAAAATGAAGATCCGGATTCATTTATAAGAAAAGTTGAATCCGAGGAGTTTAATAAATTTACATCCGAAAATAGTGAAGATTTTATAATTTTCAAAGCGAAATTCCTTATTTCCGATAGTCCTGATGACCCGATTCACAAAGCAAAAAACCTACATGACTTAGTTGACTTAATTGCTCAATTACCTGATCCTCTAAAACGATCTGTGTATGCATCTGAAATAGCCAAATTATTCGAAACCAATGTAGATGTCGTTCTGCAGGAAATAAATAAATCGTTTAAGAGGGATTTAAGCAAAAAAGGTGGGGAAAGTCAAAGAAATATTCAATCTAACTTTGAATTTAAGGTATTAAAACCTCAGGAAAGCGAAAGTTCTCAAGTTTCAAATTTAGATTTGGTACAAGAGAAAGACATTGTGAGATTGCTGATGTCCTATGGCGATCAAATTGTTGATGAGGAAAAACAAACTCGTCTCGCTGAGTTAGTAATACATACCATCGATGATGTCATTGATTACTTCGAAGATGAATTAGTAAAATCTGTCATCGGAGAATGTGTGGATTTGATCAATCAGAATCAATTTCCATCACCCAATCACTGGCTCAACCATGAAAATCCTAAATTTAAGGATCTGTATATAGAATTTACAGCATCGCCATATTACTACAGTCCTATGTGGGAGGAAAGATGGCAAATATATCTCTACAGTCAACCCATGCCGGATGAAAACTTTAAAATGGATGCTATGCAATCCATCCTTCGATTTAAACTAAAAAAAGTTAACAAGATTATACTGGAAAATCAGGAGAAAATCAAAACCCTCCCTCGTGATGAGAATTATGAAGATGATATTCTTTCTTTATTAGAAGTAGATTTGATTTTGAAACGGACGAGAAATGAAATAGCAAAAAAATTAAATACCGTTGTATTGTAATGAAAAAGAGAGGTGAAAATTAATTCATCTCTCTTTTTCATTATTTTCAATCAAATTGAATTAAGCATTTCTATTAATGCAATTCAGATCTTCAAATGCTAATTGCAATCTCTTCACAAATGCCTCCTCTCCTTTTCGCAACCATACTCTTGGATCGTAGTATTTCTTGTTCGGTTTGTCATCACCTTCAGGATTACCGATTTGTTCTTGAAGATACTTTTCATTACCCTGATAATAATTCTTCACACCATCCCAGAAAGCCCACTGCATATCCGTATCAATATTCATTTTGATTGCTCCATATTCAATAGCAGCTCGAATATCTTCTCTAGAAGATCCACTACCACCATGAAATACGAAATTGATAGGATTTTTATCGGTTTTAAATTTATTAGCGACAAAATCCTGGCTATTCTTTAGGATAATAGGTCTCAACTCAACATTTCCGGGCTTGTAAACCCCGTGAACATTTCCAAATGCCGCAGCAATTGTAAATTTATCAGAAACCTTTGATAGTTGTTCATAAGCATAAGCAACTTCTTCCGGTTGCGTATATAATCGAGCGCTGTCGACATCAGAATTATCCACCCCATCTTCCTCTCCCCCGGTTACGCCAAGCTCAATTTCCAATGTTATACCAATAGAAGCCATTCTTTTTAAATACTCGACACATGTGGATACGTTTTCTTCCAAAGGTTCTTCCGAAAGATCCAACATATGAGAAGAGTAAAGTGGCTTTTTATGTTTTTCAAAATATTTTTCATTCTCATCCATCAATCCATCTATCCAAGGAAGTATTTTTTTTGCACAGTGGTCAGTATGTAATACAACAGACACACCATAAACTTCAGCTAAGGCATGAATGTGAAGTGCTCCGGCAAGACCGCCGAACACATCAGCTCTTCCACCATCGGCAGGTTTCAATCCTTTTCCGGCATTGAAGGCTGCTCCTCCATTTGAAAATTGAATAATTACCGGAGAATTAACAGCTTTAGCTGTTTCCATTACTGAATTAATGGAGTTTGAACCTATAACATTAACTGCAGGTAAAGCAAAATCATTTTCGTTAGCATAATTAAGCAATTCGGTAACTTCGTCCCCGTGAAGTACTCCGGTTCTAAATCTTGTTTTCTGACTCATGATATTGTGTTTTTAAATAATTTCTTTCTCAGTTAAATATCTTTCTGCATCCAAAGCTGCCATACAACCTGTTCCGGCCGCTGTTACAGCTTGTCTATAAATATTGTCTTGTGCATCACCGCAAGCAAAAACACCTTCTATATTTGTATGCGTACATTTAGCTTTAGTGATTAAATATCCGCTCTCCTCCATGTCAAGCCAACCTTTAAAAATGTCTGTATTGGGCTGATGACCAATAGCAACAAAAAATGCGCTTACAGGTATATCTAAACTAGTATTGGTAAGTGTGTTTTTTAATCTTACCCCTGTGACCTCAGTGTCTCCAAGAATCTCTTCAGTCTCAGTGTTCCAATATATTTTAATTTTTTCATTTTTCAAAACTCTATCTTGCATAATTTTAGATGCCTTCATGGTATCTTTTCTTATTATCATATGCACTACCGGACAAAGCTTTGACAAATAGGTCGCCTCTTCACATGCTGTATCTCCCCCACCCACTATTGCAACTTCCATTCCTTTAAAAAAGAAACCATCACAAACCGCACATGCCGAAACGCCGTTGTTTTGCAATCTTAACTCAGATGGTAAACCTAACCATTTAGCGCTGGCTCCAGTCGAAATGATAATAGTATGCGCATGAATCTCCGTTCCATCATCAGTCCAAACTTTATGCACAGGTCCTAAAAAATCTACCTTACTTACGATACCATATCTTACCTCAGTACCAAATCTTTCTGCCTGGGCTTTAAAATCCTCCATCATTTGAGGGCC
>CALCSX010000152.1 GCA_937894165.1 uncultured Saprospiraceae bacterium
GAGAGAGTTAATCCTACAGTAAGCTTTTAGTCCTATGAAGTATTTTGTATCCCTGATTCTCGTATTCCTTTCCACTTTTGCCATTGCGCAAGAGCAGATCATCTCATACGATGTCGATATCACTATTGCCAATGAAGACAGGATTACGGTAGTCGAGAAAATCAAAGTCAGGGCAGAAGGGGTATTTATTCGAAGAGGTATTTATAGGACTCTGCCAATTCTGCGACCTAACAAAAACAACAAAAACGAACCGGCTCCTGTCAACATCCTCTCCTTGACCCGCGATGGCAAGAAGGAGAAGTATAAAACGGAAAAATCCAGTCAAGAAATCACAGTTTATTTCGGGAGTGAAGATGTCATTTTGAATCCGGGCATTTACGAGTATGAGTTCACCTACGAAACGCAAAATCAGATCAGCTTTTTTGATGATTATGATGAGCTGTATTGGAATATTGTAGGGCATCATTGGTCATTTCCGGTGCTGGCCTACTCCGCAACCATTCACATGCCGGAGGGGGGCGAATACATTCAGGGCGCATGCTATTCCGGTGCATATGGCGCCAATGCTTCAGACTGTACGCTAAGTGTTTCCCAGGACAAAAAAACCGTGACCGTCAACAGTACTGCCCAACTTTATGCCCAGCAGGGTGCTACGATTGCAGTAGCCTGGACCAAGGGCGTGGTAGAGAATAATTTTTCAACGAAATTGAATAAAAACGGGGCCAATATCATTTTATTCATTATTTCACTTTTCATTTTTCTGGTTTTAGCATACTATTGGTGGCAAAAGGTAGGGGTAGATCCTCCCACAAAGCCTGTAGTGCCCTCCTGGACTCCCCCGCAGGATATGAGTCCGGCTGAAATTAACTACATCCGATACAGGAATGTCAGTAATACGACCGTCAGCTCAGCGTTGGTCAATGCTGCCGTCAAAGGAGCACTGAAGATCGAAAGTACCAAGAAGAAATTCACCTTCACCAAAACCGGAGAATTCGATACTTTGACCACAGAGGAAAAGGCACTTTTGAATGGCTTGTTTAAGTCAGGAGATACCTATACTTTATCGGAAACCAATTACACCACTTACCAATCAGCACTTTCCTCCTTCACCTTTGGATTGAAAGGAAAGATTCATCTGGAGGAGTATTTTAAAACGAATATTAAATATATCTCCTGGGGAATTTTGTTGCTTTCGGCGACACTAGCTTTTGCACTTTCCTATGGTAAGGTAACTTTAGTAATGGGTTCAATTGGGGCTTATTTTGTAACTTTCTTCGTTTTAGTAGCAGGATTTATTATTGTCAGTTTGCCATTCTTCATAACGAATTGGTATAAGGTAATCGTTGTGCCATTTTTTCTTGTGCTGGTATCCGGCTTTATGCTTTTATTTATATGGTTGTTTTATTACATTGGGAATCCAATTTTATATGCAGTTTTGCTGGCGATTGCCTCTTTTTGTGTAGGTCTCTATGTATATCTTATAACGGCACCTACAGAGAAGGGTCAGGTAATTACGGCTGAAATAGATGGCTTTAAGATGTACTTGGAAAAGACTGAAAAAGATCTTCTCAACTTTATGACGCCACCCGAGAAAACGCCGGAGTTATTCGAAAAGCTATTGCCTTATGCGATGGCATTGAAGGTGGAGAATAAGTGGGCCGGCAAATTCAAAGATGTCCTTGCCAAGGCTATTGCCGATGGAACCTATCACCCCGTGTGGTATGCGGGTAATATCGCTCATTTGAGCAATATGAGCAGAACTTTCAGCTCGGCGGTAACGTCTGCGGCACCGAAATCTTCTAGTGGAAGCGGCGGCGGAGGCTTTTCCGGCGGCGGTGGCGGCGGTGGCGGCGGCGGCGGCTGGTAAGAGGTCTTCGACCGTTCTGTGGTCTTCGACCGTTCTGGGTTCTGGGTTGGGTAGGTTCATGGGATCGAGGAAGGATTTTGAGATTTGAGCTTCGTTTTGGATGCCTGCGGCATTGGGAATCTTCTGCAGATTTCGCGGATTTCGGAGAGAGCGGTTTGGAGAGCGGTTTGGGATGCCTGCGGCATTTTTTGGTAGCTCACAGATTACACGGATTACACAGATTTGACACAGATGAGGGAGGTCTTCGACCGTTTTGTCGCTGCGCTTGTTCTAAGCCTTCGGCGTTCTGTCGCTATCGCTGTTCTGGGTTCTGGGTTGGGTAAGTTTGTGAGATTTTGGTTGATTTTGGGTCTTTTCGGAAGTTTTGTAATGATGTCTTCGGCATGATTAAAGAGCTCACAGATTACACAGATGGGATTTACCTGCGGCATCGGGTATCTCACACAGATTTTGTCGACATATACAGAAAGCGGTACGGGCTGCCTACGGCATCATTTTTGGACGCGAAGAGCGCAATGAACCGCAAAGCGCACAAAGAAATTTATAATCTTATATCACCGAAAAATTAAAAAACGTCTCTTCCCTTTAATTTTCTTTCCTTATTTACGCAGTAAATAATAAACTCTTAGCGAGCTTTGCACCATCCCTTCGCGTGCTTTGCGTAAAAAAAACGTGTTGCGTGAAACGAAACACAATGGATTCATTCAATAAATTCTGGAAGGGGTTAAATTTCCATTCCCTATAGTGAAAACATAGGAAAAAGCTATAAAAAATCGTGTTTATGCAAGATTTTTGCCTGAAAGAAGCAAAAATCTTGCATAAACAATTGTGGATTATAAATTATCCTCCCACCCCTCAACAATCCCCCCATTTATCCGTTAAATATTTTTGTTTTAGCCCATCATTAATAAGCGAAAATTATCAAACATGCTTTCGAAAGATACACTTCAGTTTTTCAGAGAATTACGAGAGAATAATCACAAAATCTGGTTTGATGAAAATAGAAAGCGTTACGAACTGGTTAAAAAAGAGTATCATAGCTTGATTGCCAATATTCTTGAGAAATTAAAGGTAGTAGACCCAACTCTCGACCACTTGGAAGTAAAAAACTGCACCTTTAGAATCAACCGAGATATCAGATTCTCGAAAGACAAAACACCCTATAAAACTCACCTCGCCATCGGCTTGAACGCCTATGGCAAGAAACTGCAATATGCCGGTTATTATGTGCATATGGAAGAAGGGAAGTCCTTTCTTGGAGGTGGCGTCTACATGCCTGATGCTGAGAATCTGAAAAAAATCAGAAAGGAAGTCGCATTCTTTTACGATGATTTTTTAGGGGTCATCCATGATGAGAAATTTAAAAGAACCTATGGAGACCTTGACCGTTCACCCGGCATTGAGCTGACTCGCCCTCCCAAAGGCTTCGAAGCTGATGATCCTGCAATAGAATATTTAAAGTTAAAAAGCTTTACTGCTACCAGACCTATGCCTGATGACATGCTTACAAATCCGAATTCCGTGGATAAAGTGGTTTCCATGCTGGGTGACTTAAAACCTTACAACGATTTTCTAAATAGAGGTCTTCTAAGTGATGAAAACGGTGCTCTCTAATTAGTCTCTGCAAGAAAAGTCCAATGTCTGCGTCCCTTGTCCTTGAACTGTTCTTATTACAGCCTTCCTTTTAACTAGTTTTTTGTAAGCACTAATTATGGCACAATGTACCCTTCTCTGTTTCTTTGAATACAAAACCACTGCAGCGAAATGGGGAGCTTTCAAGCGAATGGGTCGCCCTCCCCTATCCGGTTTAGAGATTCCGGGGTTGGAGTTTTGGAAGACACTGGGAGTGGGTGGAGCGGCAGGCTTCTCTCTGCGGCCTGATTTTTCAACCTATGCTCTGCTATTAGTTTTCGAGGATGAGGCAAATGCGGAGGCTTTTACCAAGAGTGCAGTCATGGAGGAATATTCGGGTGATGCCCATCGCAAATCCTTAATTTTCATGCACACAATTAGCTCCCATGGAGAGTGGTCGGGAAAAGTTCCATTTGAAAATAGTATAGAGCAAGACCCTGAAAAAATGCTAGCTGTAATTACCCGTGCCACTATCAAGCCACGGTTGGCATTCAAATTCTGGCGCAATGTGCCTCCGGTAGCCAAATCTATGGAGAACTTTCCGGGAAATATTTTTGCAAAAGGTATCGGCGAGTGGCCTGTATTCATGCAGGCGACTTTTTCTATTTGGAAGAATTTTGAGGTGATGAAAAACTATGCCTATCGCAATCCCGCGCATGCTGAGATGATCAAAAAAACTAGAGATTTGGGCTGGTACCGTGAGGAGCTCTTTGCCCGCTTTCATCCCTACCGTTTTGAGGGTGATCTTATCTCTTTTCCACATTAATTTATTAATATTATAGAAATAAATATATGATTCTTGCAGAATATGCAAAAAATCAGGGACTTGGTGTATCTATCTTTGTAGTATAAAGTGGGTAAGAAAGTCAAACACAATCTACTATTTACTCTACATTATCGGTTTGGAAAAAGAAAGGAATTTAAAATTTATTTGTGCATAATTTTTAATTAATCTAAAATCATACAATTATGAAAACAATTTTTACACTTTTGCTCATTACGTTTTTCACTTATATTTCACATGCTCAAACTGAGAAAGGCTCCTTAAATGTTGGGGTCTCTTTTAATTTTTCAAATAGTCTCTTTAGTGACGGCAGCTTAAATAATGTGGTAGGCTTTGGATTCGGAACTGTAACCGATTCTGACGGAGAAAAACACAAAAGAACTACCTTCAACCTCACACCCGGTATTGGTTATTTTGTAATGGACAATCTCATGATCAAGGCTAATATTTATATTAGTTCCTTCTCAGAGAAATCGGACGGTTCAGATGATGAATATAAAGTTACAGGTTTAGGATTTGGTCCTGAAGTCAGATATTATATAGGCGACAAGAAGTTCAAGCCATATTTGGGTGCCTCGTCATTATTTAGTAGCACGAATTATTACTACGATGGTTTTTTTGGTCCCGATGAAGAAAAAATTAAGAGTACAACAATTACAGGTTATGTAGGAGGGGCATATTTTATAGGTCCAAATGCATCCTTAGATGTAACACTTTCATACAACAATATCAATTACTCTTTTGATGATATGGGCTTGTCAACAGAAAAAGCAAATCTAATCAATCTAGGGGTGGGATTCAATATCTTCTTCTAGCTAATTAATAATTGCAAGAGAACTTTTTAAAAGAATTTCTCTGATAAGAAAAGTTCAAGGACAAGGCTTTCGAAGTATTTGAATCCAAGGAGTTTATAAGTCATAAATGACTGATTCAAATACGAGAGTAACGCAGTAATTGGACTTTTCTTGCAGAGACTTTAAAAAAAATATTGTTTGATTCTAAGCACATCATCCGGTCGTCGAAAGAGATAGTCGGATGATTTTTTTGGGTGGTTTTGAGGTCTAGCGACCGTTCTGTCGCTGGCGCTGTTTTGTCGCTGCCGCTGTTTGGGTTCGGAGTTCTGGGTTTTGGGTTCTGAGTTCGGAGTTCTGAATTGTAAGTTCTGGGTTGTGAGTTCGGGTTCGGAGTTCGGACTTGAATTAGAAATTAACTAGGTATTTTTAACATTTGATGTGAGGTTTGCATAGATAAAAAGATGATAAGGGGTATCTCCCTGTCCAATATTTAAATGTATAGCAACTTATTTTGCAAAAGTTGTAGAAGTATCCTCGAATTATCTCGCATCCTTTATAAATTCGGTATTTATTTTTTACCTCCATCCATTTTTACCTTAAAGCCTATTGGTTCTCATGGCACCTTAGGAGGATTTAAAAGCTGTTACAAGGCATTAAAAATAAGTTGTATTCTTCTTCGTGTTTACTAGCTTTTTGTCCTTGCTCCAAAGCTTTCTTTTCTAATTGCTCCATTTTCAGCAAAACATCTTTATTCGTCAAAAGAGCTTCCCTAATTCTAGTAAAGATTCGAATGATTTGTATGTTTACTTCTATGGCTGTTTTACTATTTAAAACGCTTGACAACATAGCTACTCCTTGGTCAGTAAAACAGAAGGGAGGATATCGTAAGCCCATTTTATCTTGATTGGAGATGCCAAAGTGGCTTCTCCAATTTTCCAACTCTTCTTTTGTCATTTAAAACATAAAGTCTTCGGGAAAACGGTCTGAATTTCTTATGACCCGACGCTCCTACTTACGACTCTCCCACTTACGACTAAATCACTTACGACTAAATCCCTATCCAGCATCACTTTTTTACCTCTGATGTGGTATATTTTATCGATCACCGTTTCGTCCGTTATTGCTATGGATTTACTCATTCATTTTGGTTTTTATTGATTATAAAGATAAGAATTGATGTCAAATTACCCAATATCAAATGGCTTATAAAATTTCGTAAATTCCTACTTTCTCTTGGAGGTCAAGACGAAGTCGGTAAGCTCGTAGGTGTCCACGGCGCTGTGATAGGTAGATATGAACGGGATGAAGTAAAACCTTCTATTGAAATGGCGACCCAACTGGCAGAAGCGCTCGAAGTGTCCCTAGATTACCTCGTCGGCTCCACCGATACTCTCCTGGAAAAAAGTATCCTCAACAGAGTACTTGACATACAAAAACTAAAAGATAACGATAAACAACACGTCTTCG
>CALCSX010000153.1 GCA_937894165.1 uncultured Saprospiraceae bacterium
GGATTCAAAATCCAGTACTTTCGGGTGTGCGGGTTCGATTCCCGCC
The DNA here is from genome assembly GCA_937894165.1 of uncultured Saprospiraceae bacterium. Lineage (GTDB taxonomy): Bacteria > Bacteroidota > Bacteroidia > Chitinophagales > Saprospiraceae > CALCSX01. Next base: position 47 of record CALCSX010000153.1, read on the forward strand.
TTCGGTACACAACGCAGTTCATTGGAAATCAATGAGCTGCGTTTTTTTGTTAAAGTTTTTTCTATTTGTTTTACACAATTAAAATCCCTAAAATATAATATTCATATTGAAATTATATATACGTTCAAATCGTATAAATATTTAACAAATCATGCATCTGAATGAATTTCATTCTAGAATAAAAAGGTTTTTCACCCTACGAACCTTAAATTTAGTTCAAGCCAGTAGGATTGACAATGAAAATCAAATCACAGATGGCGGCTGTCTCCTCCACGAATCCCATACCTGCATCTCCTTTCTGTAGACCCTGAAAAACCTAAAGAAAGAGGCCAGGGAAAAAAGAAATGTTTTTAGGAAGGTGGGGTTCATGGGGATGAAGATCGTAAAAAAATACAATTTTTGATGTTAAATAATTTGAAATAAATAAAACTATCATTTTCTTTATTATCCATTAGATGCTTACCAATGTGGAAATAAAAGACTTGTTAATGAAAATGTAGAGGCATCCTAAGTAATAATAACCTACTAACGAAAAACCTAATTGTTATTTCGTTTATTCATGACTAAAGAGTATGACTTGCTTTTCTTAGTTAACTCTAATTTAGGAATCAAAATAACTCAGATAACATCTTTACCTTTCTCTAGCTCATATCTTAAAATAGGCTATCAAGAAGCAAATTGTTTAATCATTTAGTCACTAAATAGATAATCCCAAATAAGAGATTTTATATATTCCTTTGCATCGTAGTTTGTTAAATTTTGTTTATCATTATCATAAAGAACTTTGTTCTGTAACACAAACTGAACCCAATTAAAATAGGGATTCTCAAAAGCTTCTTCTACTTCTAGAAGCAATTTAATTTTATCGATATATCCAGTTTTAATCGACATTTCTATTGCTCCTAAAGCATCTTCATGAGATAACATCATTGCAGGATCAAAGTAGGAAATAGCCGATTCAAAATTCTTATAACTTTTCATATCTATTAAAAATCAGGAAACATTGTTAGTAATTGAAAATTTCCATTACCCATATCTTGGTAAACTGCCCTTACTTTAGTCGCCGTTTGAAATGTATTTCCATCTTTTGGAACTCCCTTTCCATAACTCCCTGAAGTCAGTGTATGATAAACCGTTTTCGTGCCATTTACCAATGGTGTACTGTTAAAAGCGGCAGAGCCCGGCATCGTATTGTCATAAGCACTTTTTACTGCATCGGAATTATCAAATTTAGAACTATAGGGAGGTTTTGTATAGGGTGGATTAGGATTTATAGTGGAACCATCTGGAGCTATACCTTCATTAGCTCTTTTAATTAAAGCATCGTCTGTTACATCGTGTCCATGTCTTTGGAGAACATGTGCATTTGGATGTTCCGTCAACTTTGTGTGGTAAGTTGTATTTACATAAGGTGATTCATCCGGAACTCTTTTAACTTTTATATCATCACCTACCTTAACTACTTGATATCCATTCGCCGGCGTTCCAATTGGTGTACCGTCCGTACCTTGATGATAATCTGATTTCTTATTTGGGAGTATTTTCTCGTTTTTTAATTCAAGAATATCTTCACCATTTTTTCTAAGCTTGGTCAATCCATTAGTCGTGACAAATTCACCACCTTCTTCAATCCAACTGTTCGCACGAGTTAGCCATGGAATATTTGTACCGAAAGCTGGAATATTTATCAATCCCTCCCACGCTTTAACTCTCCCTACTCCCCCCTCCAGATAAGTGGCAAAATCAGAATCTAATAGATCGTCACCAAGCTTTGTGAGGACGGTGGGATCTAACTTAGAGTAGGATTCAGCGAGGTCGAGGTGGTTCCAGGCGTGAGAGTAGCGAATGCGGGCGGCGTCGTTGTCTGCGTTTTTGATGAGGAGGAAGAGGTCTTCGTTCGAATGCTCTTTTACACATGCAGCTGTCTCCTCCCCTACCTCTTTCCCGAATCCCGAGAATACCTCGCCCCTTCCTTCCCCCTGAAAGACCAAGAGAAAGAAGACAGGGAAAATGAAATATTTTAGGAAGGAGGGTTTCATAAGGGGAAGATAGGAAAATAAGTAGATTTTCTCTCTAAAGGTTGAAAATTCTAAGTGCTGAAATATAAAGTTCCTAAGCGTGTCCATTAATTTATAGATACAAAAGGATATACAATTTCCACTTACCACCACTTTTTAAAGAAAATCCCCCCTAAACTTTCACAAAACTTTAAGATAAAAATCCGACGCGAGAGGCAACCGAATCTGAATGACATCGAGGTGAAAAAGTGTTAAATCTCTAGCTTAAAACTTTATGGAGTATTCTACTTGTAAATTTAGATAAATTAGAATCACCCTAAATCCTAGGATTTAGTAGTATAACAAAAGGATGTTATTAACTTTCGCAAGGAATATATTATATATAACAAAATCTTATTTAAATAATATGTATATATAATTTATTGGTGTAGAGTAAACTATCTATTATGAATAAATATATAAGTTCATGTAGTGTTAATATGTAATAAAACTAATTTTTAAAGGAATTTTATTCTAAAATAAAAAGTTATATTTGATAACTAAATAGTATTAGTTAAATTCTTACATCATGGATCATGATACTTTAACTAAATAAAAGCCCGGGTAATGGATATTAAAGAGGAAAATAAAATAATAGAAACTTATAATAAATTAATGTCTAGAGGCAAATCAAAAAGAACTGGAATTAAAAACAAAATATCATCTACTATAAGTTTGACAAAATCTGGTTCTGCCAAACAAAGAGTTAAAACTAATACACAGATCAATAAAGAGTTTGCAAAATCACTTCAAGCAAATTTTAGTAATAATGATATAGACGCTCTAATAAAATCATTTAATGATTCTGAAAACGATTCAATTTTAGATGTCATCAATGAAAGTGTAATTACTTATTTTAGTTTTAAAAAGCACTTATTAAATTCTGTTTACAAAGTTAATACTAGTGCAAATGACTTATTTTATTGTGTGGTATTAAAAGAAAATTCTAGAGAAGTTAGAAATGAGATATTTCAATTTTATAGAAACTATGATACGTATGAAATATCAAACAAAATTCCTGTTATTATTCAGTTCATACCGGATCATTTAACACAGCATCTTGAGGATGCCCAATTGGTTAGCCTATAATCAATTGAATGAAAAATCATTTAGATCAGTATAGACATAACATTGAATTTCATGAATGTTTGTGTTCTGAATTCCCTGATAAATATTTTGATTGGAAAACTACTGTAATTTTTTATTGCGCATTGCATTTGTTGAATGCATTAAGCGAAAGTAGAGGTATTCGAATGGAAACAACTCATACCAATGTTGACAAACAAATAAATCCAAATATAATTTATCGAAAGAGAAGATATCAAAAATTGGTTATTCCAGATGATATTTATGATGATTATAAAGTATTATTGAAATATTCAAAAAAAGCAAGATATAATGGGTTTAAGAACAATCCAAAAATAGATTATGATTTATTAATAAAAAAAAACTATTACGAGGCGGTCGAGCACTTTCTTTCGTTTTCAGAGTATATGGCTTCCCAGAGTATAAAATAAAATAACCGCATATTACCTTACTTAAATAATATTTAGCAAAAACATCTCATTATAAAATCAATCCACATCAATTTCTATTAAGAAATTAGCTTTTTGATGATTGATTAATAATATTTACTCCATACTCCTGAGGATTTATTTTAATGGTCAATGACTTTTTGTGTATTTCCTCTGAGGCCGCTTCCTGCTCTTAAAGCTTGATCACCACTTAAAAATTTTCTTTAATCCTATATTGCCCACCCCCAAACTTTCACAAAATTTTAAGTTAAAAATCCGGAGCGAGAGGCAACCGAATCATAAAAGAATGAGATTCAATAATGATGAGCGTCTATGGTCTTCCCACCAAATTAAAAATATGTTAATGCTTAAATAGCCAAATTATAGATTCGAAAATGTTTGTAATTTTGGAGCGAATTAAGTATTTTTTAATAATTAAAATTTCATCCCTATGAAAACAATTTTAAATTTTGTGGTATTAACCTTTTTATTAGTCGGTTCTATTAGCACAAGTCAAGCGCAAACAGTTTCCAAAGCACAATTCTATGAATTTCGATCCAATATCCTAGAAAGATTGGCAGAAATAGAGCAAAGTATCCCTGAAGGAAGTAGTGACAGAAATACCGGATTGACACCCTTCCCGGATACAGTTATAAGTGGTTACAACGGAGCAGAAGAGGATATCATTTCTTTTATCTATGAGAATATTAATGGAGAAAAATTACCTGTATCCTTGACATTTAATAGTAGTACCGGCGAGGATATTGGTACAATAGTTTTAGGATATGACGCTCAGAACAGGTTAGCTTCACTTAAAGGTACTGTGGTTGAAGAGGGAGAAGAAATACCTGTAGATGTTACATATGAATATGATGAGAATGACAATATTGTTAAAACCATCACTAAAACAGAATTTGTTGGACTTCCTATCGAAATAACTTTTGAAACTGAAATCGTAAGAAATGGCAATGGTCTCATCGAGGAAATCACAAATTATCAAGGAACAGCGTCCATTTTTTTCAACGATTACAGTAAAACGGAAAGCATTACTCAAATTATTTATGATGAGAATATACCGGTAAGTTATTTCCGATATGAATATTTCCCGGATGAATTCGAAGAATTGGATTCGGTAACATATCGTTACTCAAATATCGTGTGGTATGAATACAATAATAATCTTCTTAGACAAATGTTGGGTGAAGAGTCCGATTTTGAATTTTCGACAGATGGCTATATTGAGTCTCCATCCCTAACGCATCTGGATAGAATTGTTTCCGGAACAATTGAAGAATTAGTGGACGGCGAATGGGTGGTTTTCGAAGAAATCATCTTAAATGAAATGTCAGCTTCAGGATATGATATTTCAATTGAAAGTTTTATAAATACAAGAGAGGTAATATCTCTGGATGAAAATAAATTCCTTGTACAAAAGGATCTGTTCTACGAATTTGATGGTGATGAAGTGAGTGAGAGAGAAATCTATACCTACACAGATTTCCAACTGGAAGAAAGTTACCAAAGATTCTTACGAGAGGAAGATGAGTTAGTTCTAGATATTTCAAATCAAACGGAATATAGTTTCGATGATAATGATCGATTGGTTTTAATAAATGAGACTTCTAATATAGATGACGATTACACCACCCGTTTTATCTACTCCGGAACTTCCTCTAATTTTGAAAAGGGTTTACAAAACACATTTGTGGAATTATTCCCAAATCCGGTGGCGAATGAGATACTAGTAAAATCTCCTGAATTCAGAATGTTGGGTGCAGCATATACCATCTTTGATATAAATGGGAAAGTTGTATTAAACGCACCTGTGGTAAATTCTCCAATTAATGTTTCTAATCTGACAGCAGGATTGTATATCCTTCAGTTGAGAAATACTGATCAAATAGCGACGGTGAAGTTTACGAAAATCTAAGATCTAAGTAAAATTATAATCTTTTAAGGCAGATAGGAAGCTTCTTATCTGCCTTTGTTATTGGATCAAATTCCTTTTTAAGTCGGCATTTCGACTCCGCTCAATGACCTCATTTCGACTCAATTCGGCTTCGCTCAATGACCACGCTCAATGACCTCATTTCGACTCAATTCGGCTTCGCTCAATGACCACGCTCAATGACCTCATTTCGACTCAATTCGGCTTCGCTCAATGACCACGCTCAAT
>CALCSX010000154.1 GCA_937894165.1 uncultured Saprospiraceae bacterium
GTAGTCTAAGAAGGAACGATTCTGTTGATAATGAAATCTTATGGGATCACGACCCCATAAACGAAATACGTGAAGTCATTTTGTATAAAAAGGACTACAAAGAAACCTCCGTAGTTTATAGCTCTAGCGATCCTAAAAATTTTGAAAAGAGAGTAGTTGATAATACTGTGATAGACGGTATGACAGATTATTACATAGTACTAGTGGATACTGCAGGGAATGTTGGTCAATCAGCAAGAAGCAGTTTGTATAGGAAGGATGAAATACGACCTTCACCACCTATAAACTTGTCAGCTGAAGTGGATACTTTCGGAAGGGTGATATTAAAATGGGATCAGGGACCCGATTTAGATATAATCGCATATTATGTTTTCTCAGCAGATAGAAAACAAGATAATTTTATAAAATTGAATCAAAAGAAACATTTGTATAGAATATATCAGGATTCAATAAATATGACACTATTAACCCCAAAACGATTTTACAAAGTTGCGGCAATGGATAAAGGAGGTAATATTGGTGAATATTCTGAGATTTTGGAAGTTAATTTACCTGATAAGATACCGCCTTCACCTTGTCTGTTTCACAATTATCAAGTTGATTCTGCCGGGATCTTTCTTGGTTTGCTTCCATCCAGTTCAAGAGATGTGGTAGAACATAGGTTATATCGTAAGTTGGCGAATAGTGCAGAGTGGGAAATTATTCATTCTTTTGGGAAAAACCCACCTCAAGTTTTTTTAGATAAAAAAGTTGAATCAAACACAAATTATATCTACAGGTGGATAGCTGTTGATGACGCTAAATTAGAGTCTAGTCCCGAAAACAGTACATTACACTTAACTTCTTACGATATACGTAATAGTTTCCGTCCGGAACTACAACTTAAAAAGGAGGATGCGGGAATTCAAATTAAAATAGCCCAAAATATTCCCGGGCAAGACTACCGAATACAAATAATAAGGTCCTATAAAGGAGCTAAATATAGAACTTTAAAGATTCTATCTGATGAATATGAATATCTTGATGCAATTAGTCTGAATTCTGATGAGGATTTAAATGTTGAATATAAGGCCAAGATCTTGTATAAGGATGGAAAAAGAAGCAAATCTAGCCGAGCCATCAAACTATAATAATCATCCTTAATTATTGAGCTCGAATTCATGGGCATATTAGAATTTAATTTTAATATGCCCTTTTTAGTTATTATTTTTTATGGAATTTCCGGTTTTAGGGTATTGAATAGTAATAAGATTAAAATCCATTATTATGAAAAAACTTATACTCTTCTTTTGTCTATTCATATGTATTTCTATTGCCCAATCTCAAGTGGTTGTAAATACTTTCACCGGGAATAATGGCACTCAATGGAATCTGGGCTCTAATTGGACACTTGGTATTCCTACTGCCAATCACCATGCTGTCATTCCGACAAACTTGGAAGTTAACATTACTGGAAATAATGCCGTTGCTCATAGCATTGAACTTGGGAACAATGCGGAGTTGAATGTTAATGTCATACTTGATCTAAATATTAATGAGATATTTGGTAATTACAACGGACTATTAAATCATGGTCAAGTCAATATAAATAGTGAAGGCACTATAAGATGTCATGACGCCCATCTTTTTGGTTTTGATAATCACTCTGTCATCGTAAATAATGGTGAATTTGTTGTAAATCATGTAGGGAATTCCGGATTGATTAACAGAACTGGTGCCACTTTTGAAAATAATTTATCTTTAAGCATGTATGGTGGTTCTATTGGTGGAAGAGGGATTTGGAATGATGGTGGGACTTTTGAAAACAATGGTGAAATTCTTATCTCTAATATAATTTCTTTAGCTGCTATACTCAGTACCTCCGGTAGTTTTATTAATAGCCCTTGTAGTAGTATCATAATTGAAGTAGGTAATGTTATTAATGCACCTACCATGGATAATCATGGTATGGTAGTTGTAAATTCTGCTAATATTTCAATTCTTAGTTCTAATAGTTCTGCGGTGTACAATTTTGGATCTGGAAGTGTTGATATTAATGCAAATACAGGTGTTTTAACTGAAGATTCCCAAGCTTTAGTATGGAATGGATGTGTAAGCAATAATCCCGCAACTTCTCAGAACTGGTGGAAACATGTAGAATTGGTAGGTTTTAATCAACCAAACAGACATTTTTACATACCCCCAATTTCAGCTCCTCAGGATGTTTTGGAAACCAGTAATGTATCATTACATCCGACAAGCGAAGTTACTATTCTATCCAATGGAGAAATGTATTTAACAGGCACATTCACCAATGAAGGTGTTGTTACAATTGAAGATGAGGGATTCTTGACTGTTAAGAATTTTACTAACTCCAATTGTGGACATCTTATTATTGGAGGCGAAATGGAGGTTGATGTCACTATGATTAATGAAAACTTGGTTCAACTTCTGGAAACTGCAGAATTTTCCTTTAATAATTTTGAAAATACAGGTTTAACAGTTGATAAATCGAAAATTCTTAATGAAGGAAGTTTTACAACAAATTATGCATTTTTAGGACCAATTGGAGGATCACCCGGCGAAGAAATTGAACCGTTTTTAGTAGGAGATGAAATCGAATTAGTGGTATTTGATCCGGAGGAATTTTTTAATGAGGTCGGAAATAATAAAGTAGGTGTTGTGGATGACAACATTTTTGAAATCGATCCAAATTTGACAACGGATATTTATAATGCATATGGATTTATTAAAGGTCTAGGCTGTGCTGAAAATTTTGAGATAAAAATACTGTTGGAGGTGGAAGAAGAACCTTGTCCAAATGGTTTATTTCCGGGAGATCCTTGTAATGACGGTGATGATTGTACGATCAATGATGAAGTGCAAGCAAACTGTGATTGTGAAGGTGTGTTTGAAGATACTGATGGGGATGGAGTTTGTGATGAAGAAGATTGCGCTCCATTTGATCCTTCAATATATCCGGGTTTAGCGTGTGATGATTTTAATCCTTGTACAATTAATGATGAATATAATGATAATTGTAATTGTGTAGGAACTTTTGAAGATTCTGATGGTGATGGTTTTTGCGATGCAGGAGATTGTGACCCATTTGATCCATTAATTTACCAAGGAGCGCCATGTGATGATGGTGATATTTGTACAATAGATGATGAAATTAATGATGATTGTGAATGTATAGGCACTTACATAGATTCTGATGGCGACGGTGTCTGCGATGCGGAGGATTGTTCTCCTCTAGACCCGAACATTTTCCCGGGGGCGCCTTGCGATGACGACGATATTTGTACCATCGATGATGAATATGATAATAACTGTGATTGTATCGGAACTTTCGAAGACTCTGACAGCGATGGCGTTTGCGATGCGGAGGATTGTGCTCCATTAGACCCGAACATTTTCCCGGGCGCTCCATGTGATGATGGCTATATTTGTACCATCGATGATGAATACGATGCTGACTGTGATTGTATAGGTATTTTTGAAGATTCAGATGGTGATGGGGTGTGTGATGCGGTTGATTGTGCACCAAATGACCCAAATATATTCCCTGGGGCTGTTTGCGACGATGGTGATATATGCACTATTGATGATGAATATGACTTAGATTGTAACTGTGAAGGTTCAATCGAAGACTCAGATGGCGATGGCGTTTGCGATGCGGAGGATTGCTCCCCACTAGACCCTAATATTTTCCCGGGTGCTCCGTGTGATGATGGCGATATTTGTACGATAGATGATGAATACGATAATAACTGTGATTGTATCGGAACTTTCGAAGACTCTGACAGCGATGGTGT
>CALCSX010000155.1 GCA_937894165.1 uncultured Saprospiraceae bacterium
CTCAATACAAATACCAAAGATTTTTTAGCTCCGGGAACACCTCAATTTGACGAAGCGTTTAACAGAATCACATCTTCTTTATCGAATGAAGAGGAGAATGGAACTCGTTTATTTGATAAATCCGCCTTATACCATGTGCATGGAGAATATAGATTCACGCCGACATTTACAGATGAAATAGTAGCCGGAGCCAATGCGAGATTGTACAGACCCAACTCCAATGGAACTATATTTATAGATACAGCCGGTGTCCAAATCAGCAATTTTGAGGTAGGGATGTACACAGGGATAACTAAAAGGTTCTTTGACAAGAGATTGACAGTAAGCGGAACAGTGCGAGCGGATAAAAATCAGAATTTCGACTGGATAGCGACCCCGGCAGCTTCTGTAGTATATCAACCCAATGCCCTGAATTTCCTAAGAGCTTCTTTCAGTTCTGCTATCAGAAATCCCACATTAGCTGATCAATATTTGAATCTGAATGTGGGAAGGGCTATATTGGCTGGAAATTTATCCGGCTGGGAAGATTTAATTACTGTTGAATCCTTTACTGATTATTTATCTTCCAGAAATCTTGATGATTTGGAATATTTCGATGTAGATCCGGTGCGTCCGGAAAGGGTGAAAACATTAGAAATAGGTTATCGAACTACGCTTTTCAATAGAATATATCTTGATTTAGGCTACTATTACAGTATTTATGATGACTTTTTGGGCTTTAATATTGGAGTAACCGCCGATTTTGATAATCTTGGTTTACCTCAAGATGTTCAAGCGTATAGGGTATCAGCAAATTCATTAAACCAAGTTACTACCCAAGGTCTCTCAGTAGGTGGTAACTATTATTTCTGGGAAAAATATATGTTTTCTGCCAATTATTCTTGGAACAAATTGAACAAGACATTCGAAGATGATCCGATTATTCCTGCCTTCAACACTCCTGAGCATAAATTCAATATTGGAATTTCCGGAAGGAATCTAGTGTTCAATATTGCAGGAATACAGATAGAGAATTTAGGCTTCAATATAAACTATAAGTGGATAGAAGGGTTTTTATTTGAAGGGTCGCCTCAATTTACAGGCTTTGTCCCTACTTATGATCTACTTGATGCACAAATAAACTACACTGTTGACAGATGGGGAGTTACTTTCAAATTGGGAGCTTCTAACCTGATGAACAACATGCAATTTCAAGCATATGGCGGTCCGAGGATAGGTCGTCTGGCATATTTTTCAATACTTTATGAATTTAAAAAGAATTAATCATTAAAATTTTTGACTATGAAAAACATTAACTTATTGCTTATTTTTTGTCTGTTCGCTATAATGGGCAGTCTAAACGCACAAAATCGATACTTGGAAGAGGTATTCGACGATGTGGAGGTAACTTTAGATGTACAATATGCTACAAATGTGACTGTTGTTACAGGATCAGCAATGCCACAAGATCTATTGATGGACATTTATGAGCCGGCTGGTGATGATGCCACGCAAAGACCTGTCATCATCATGTTCCATACCGGTAATTTTATCCCTTTTCCAAATAATGGTGGAACTGGGGGAACTCGAAGAGATTCAACCGTAGTTGGAATGGCAAAAAGATTAGCTAAAATGGGCTATGTCGTTGCATCTGCTTCTTACCGACTTGGATGGAACCCAATAGATCCAGAACAATCTGAAAGGGTTAAAACTTTAATTAATGCTGCTTATAGAGGTGTTCAAGATGCCAATACAACTGCAAGATTCTTCAGAAAGACAATAGCTGAAGATGGAAATCCATATGGTGTGGATGGAGATAGAATAACTCTCTGGGGATTCGGAACAGGTGGTTACATTTCATTGAATACGGCCGTACTAGACACTTATGAAAAAACTTTGATTGACAAATTTATCGGTCAAGATGACGAAGGGACTCCGGTACCTATGGTCAATCAGGCTATCAGTGGTAATCCACAAGGAGATATAAATGCACCTATCAACGTTGCAAATCACACAGGTTACAGCTCTGATATTCATTTAAGCGTTAACTTAGGAGGCGCAATGGGAGACACTTCATGGATAGATCAAGGAGATATTCCAATTATTTCCTTCCAGGTTCCCACAGATCCTTTCGCACCCTATACACAAGGTACAGTAATCGTTCCGGTACTTAATCTTCCTGTAGTTGAAGTTCAAGGTTCTTATTTAGTTCAACAAAAAATGAATGTCCTAGGCAATAATGATGTATTCGTAAATGCAAATATTGATGATGTTTATACCGATGCTGCTAATGAGAACAATGATGGTTATGAAGGCTTGAATCCATTTTTAAGAACAGCGGAACCATTGGACAGTGCACCTTGGGATTGGTGGTCACCTGACAATCCTAACCATGCTGCAGGTTTAATGACTAATCCAAACATGTCTTTTGAAAAAGCGATGACTTATGCAGATACTATTATTGGCTATTTCGCTCCGAGAGCATATGTAGCTTTGGATTTGGAAGCATTGTCTAGCAGAGGTCAGAATATACTTCCTGAGACAAATGTTAGAATAATGCCTAACCCGGCTAATAGCTCAGCTTTAATCAGCTCTATTGCTTTGACTCCGATCAGAGAAGTTATAGTAGCTGATATCAATGGTAGAATCATTGCTGCTTACAAAAACATCGACAATCAGTATTTCAATATACCTAGAGATGGTAAGCCATCAGGAGTATATTTTGTACAGGTAAGAATGGATGAAGGTATGGTAATTAAGAAATTAATTTTCAACTAGAATAGGCTTTGAATGAAAGCCCAAGATACTGTGTCACTTTTTTCAAAGAGTTGGAATTGGGTTGATTTACAAAGCAAACGATTTATAATAAAAAAGAATCAGGTTGGTATTGCTACCAACTTGATTCTTTTTTATTACTCTGAGTCTTTTAATTAAATTTTCAAAAGTAATACATACGTTGAATAATCTCTTTGTTTTCAATACATTTTGTATTTACAAAATTGTATAATATTACTTTATTACTAAAATTTAACAAACTTTTCCCTATAATTTGCTTCTAGTGATTGTAAAATATAAACACCCGAAGAAAGATTACTTACATCAAAATTGTTTCCGTTTTGAGACCACGCAAAAATTTGTTTGCCGGTTAAATCAAAAATACTCCAAGTGATCGGTATCTTAGTGCTTTCCAAATTTTGGATTTGAAATTCAGTTATAACAGGATTAGGAAATAGAATTAGTTTGTTTTTCACATTTCTATCTGATTTGAGAATTACTTCAATATTACATTCGGTATTTTGCTCGTATTTTAAATTTAAAACCTCAGCTATGTTTTGAGCTACTAATACGGCAGGTCCTTCACTTTTAATACAAGATGACGCAAGCATTAACACTTCATCTTCAGGGATATCTTCGTCTCCATTCATAGCTTTTACCAACCATTTGATACTATTTATATTATTAAAATCAAAATGACTATTTATTTTTAGCATATCCAATTTTTGATTCAAATCATTACTAATTCGTTTTTCTTCATTCTCTTTGAAATTTACTAGACGGGAATATTTTTCCTTTATAACTGTGTCTGTAAGGCCTTTTTGATTTAATAAATCTTTAAATTCTTCAAATTTAAAAGACGAATTTTTATTAGATTTATTTAAAATTTCTAAAATTTCTATTGAATTTGGAATGGTAGATATAGATTCTAATTTATATTCTTCATAGAAATCATTTATATCTTGACTTTGAGTTAATAAGTGTTGATTCGATTTAATAAATCGAATAGCTTGCTGAAGCTGGTAATAACAGATCCCGTCCACATCTTCATTCCCTTGACAAGAAATCAAATTTAATATTTGCGCTAAATTTGCATCGACCATATTATTATTGCTAGTATTATTAGCTAATGGAAGAAAACATGAGAAAGAATTATCTGTATTACCGGAAAACCAACTTGAAGGAGAAACTAAACCAGGATGTTCTGAGGCCACTAAAGTGTTATAAAAATATCTTGTACTATTTAATTGAAGAGCAGAAGGATTCCCTATAAAATGCGCCCCAACATTGTTCTGATAAAACCTGTTGCCCTTATTAATTTGCTGAGGTGCAGCCGTATTTTTCATATAAACTAATCCTGCATTATTGCTTACGAATTGATTATTTAAGAAATAAGTTCCTAAATTAATACTACTTACAAAAAGTCCAACATTATTATATTCCAAATAATTACATTTAACATCTGTATCTTGACAACCAATGATATTTATTCCAATATTTGTTGAAGATGTTATTGTATTACTCTCAACAACTAGCTCTTGTCCATTCTTGATATTAAATCCTTCTTCAAATCCATTAATTTGATTATTATTAAACACAGAATTTTCTAAAGCTATGCATCTTAATGCCCAAGTTTTATCTTCTCCATTCAGTATGTTGTAACCAAAATTTACATTACTACAATTATGTAATGAAAATGCTACAGGCGTGTAAGATGTTGTATTTAAACATCCATTAAAAATATTATTATATATTTGCACGTTATGGGAGATATAAATATGATTCTCAAATTGACCTGGATTATTGCAATTAAATTTATTTCTTTCTATTATGGTACTAGAAGTATTACCATCTATAAATATGGGGATTGCTATATAGTTTGAAAATTCATTATCTTCAATAACTACTTGAGCAGATCCCGAACAATAAATATTGCTTTTAATCACTTGTCCAGACATTTGAGCAGTAAACAAGCTTCCTCGTTCAACTATACGGGGATCATAGGTATAATCATTCTCAATATCAATATCATTAGAAAAAACAGTATAAATATTATTCTCACCATAATAGGATTGCCAGACATTATATATAGATAGTAAATGGGGCAATTCAGATCCGTTTATGTCATGAAATAAATTATTTCGATTCAAGATAGTCCTGCAATTTTCAAATGATAAATTACAGTCTGTAAAAGTCGAATAATTCATATTGGCACTATAAGACCATGAAAAATTTATTTTTGAATTATTAAATGTACAATCATCAATATGTTGTATTGCTAGCATCCCACCAAGATTTAGATTACCTATATCTGAAAATAAGGTGTTTTGAAAATAGGTTATTCCATTACCAAAATTAACAGTTGCACTTGGTGTGGGAATTATAGTCATATTTCCTTTTATTTCTGAATCTTCTAAAACATAAGTAGTGAGACTATAATTTGTTTCAAATTTTAATTCAGCCAAATCAAAGAGTTCCAAATTGCAATTTTTAATGGTCAATGTAAGCCAAGGAGTGTATTCTATAGTAAATGAACCATCAATACAAAAGTTTTCATTTTCCAAAACATCGTTTGTAATTGTCCAACCATGTACTGATATCGCATCCCATAAAGTGGGTATCCCAACATTGGAACCTACAACTTGGGAATATGAACACTGAGCAGTAAGTAATTTGGTACTCAATAATAAAAACAATGAAGTTACAAATAAGATTCTCTTAACAGGACTCAAAAAGATAAAAACACTTCCGATTGATTTTTGTTTATTCATATTAAAGTTTTAAATCAGTGAAAATAATACACTATAATAATAAGATATAAATTTGATTTTTAGTTGAATTGATATTGTTCACAATGATAACAATATTTTACTTTAAAAACTGAAAAGAATTGTTAAAATAAAAAATATAATGGAAGAATGTTAAAAAAGAATTACCATTTATTATATTCCATCCAAATTTGAAAAATTAGAATTTACGATGTCAAAATAATATTGCAAAAATTTAAGTTTCTAAGGTATGAGTTAAAGCAATATTTAATAATTAAATAAAGCATAAGTATTTAGATGCAATTTTAAGTATTCTAGAATTATGGAAACCAAAATCGGTTTTAAATACCTATGATGATATAGGCTAATAAGGCAGCGCCAAAGTGTATTATGTTAAATAAACCCAAAGTATTGAATCTTTTTCTTATAAATCCTAAAGATGGAAAATATCATAACAAGACAGATCTGATAAAATCTAATTGCTATATCATAACATGAGGTCAATTGAAACATAAATGTTTTTATAAGGGCAATTGCTTCCTTAACTAAAATTAATAATGGAAATACAAAAAATTGGATGGAAAAAAGCTTGGGAAGAATAAATTAAGAGAGTAATAAAAACAGCTTGTATTTATATGTGTTGATCACTGTAACTAGCAAAGAAAAATTTCTAATAAATAGTATTATTTTAATCGTCATGACAACTAATACTTCTAAGTCCCAAAATCAAACATGACTGGCTTGGAATTATAAATTTATTTTAAAAATAAATTGTTAATCAAATGAGAGTTGAGAACTACTCAAATGATTAACAACTCAATTTAATTTTTAGGGATAGGTAGTATCCTACTTAATATCCTACTCATACCAAACTTTTTAGGCTTCGAAATAGCAAGAAATAAATGTACAATTCCCAAAAGAAATCCTAAAGTAGTGGTTAAATATACAAATACTACAAAAAGGTATATTAACACTCTTAATATTTCCCTTGGAATGCTCTCATAAAAATATAAATTTGATAATAACATAAATTAAAGAGTTTTAACAATTTCTAGATTTCCACCAGTAAGCAATCATTACTGAAGCTCTGCACGCGGTTGATATACCAAGAACGTAATTATCACATTCATCAAGCATTGCATTTCGTACTACAACTAATTTATCACATGGATTATTGCTTAGACCAAAATCCGACTGTTGTTGTCTTGTTGTCATTAGACTGGATACGTTATTTGCAATATTTGCCTGTAACAACTCATCCATAACTAAATTTTCTGTGATACCTAAAAGTGATATCATCTGTGCCATAGCTCCAGCCGTAACTGTACCATTATTTTGGGCATTTACAAAATTATTAACAAATTGTGAATTGGCTGCAAAATTTGCTTCTACAACTGAAATAAAATCTGGAAAATTTGCTTCAGTTAATGTGTCAGAGCCTAAAAAAAATGAAATCTTTGTCGGTGAATCAACAATTTCCTTAGATTCTTTTTCGCAACTTCCAAGCAAAAAACTAAAACTAATAAATAATAATAGTAAGATGTTTTTCAAAAAAAATAATTGTTTAAAGTTAATAACTATATTAAATAATTCTGCAATAATAAGGTTTTTTAATAATTAAAAAAATATTATAGCAATTAAATTAAAATAATTAATAATTTATTTACCTAAATAGTATGATTACCGATAAGTATATGATGAATTAAGAGTAATAAGAGAAGTACTGATAGTACTGATACAAAGCTTTATATAAACTAACTTTTCTTTTAATTTTCAGTCGAGATTGATTAACAAAACAAATAAATCTTACATTTTAAACACAAAAAGTTAATAAATTATGTTGCTAAAAAAAAATTACTAAACATGGTTTTAGATCAAAGAAGCTGGAATTAATATCACAGTTTTATAAAAAAATGAATTTCTTTTAATTAAAAATATTTATTAGGTAATTTATTATCACTAAATAATTAAATTCAATGCCTGTTAGATTTGTATAATATCGTTTACTTAATAGTTTAAATGTTGAAGTCCGCATTGCACTACCCCGAGTTGCAGCTTATCTGCTTTACTCAGGGTTTTTTACATTGGCACTCCTACGGAGTTATACTCCAATCAATACTAAAATGAATGAGTGTTTTAATTCTGATTGAATCGAGCGGAAAGCTAGTTTATATTTAAACTATGTTTTTATATTATAATCCATTATGGGTTGATTCATCACAATTAAATATGGATTATATGTTGAACTCATTACGGAGTTCGTGGGACTATTCTACTTTACCCCGAGTTGCAGCCTTGCCAGGCTTTACTCGGGGTTATTCACCTTAGCACTCCTACGGAGTTGATC
>CALCSX010000156.1 GCA_937894165.1 uncultured Saprospiraceae bacterium
TTAAAAAAAAATCTAAGTTTTTAATATTTGTTAATAAAATAATATGTTTTGTATTTTCAGGAATTTCATCAATAGTATTATATATTAAATAGTTTTCTAAATGATTCTCTTTTAATAATTTTGATAAATTAGATTTTTCTTTAATACTTTCATATAATTCAATAAAAGCAATACTCTTTATAAAAACCTTATCAAAATAGTATTCATGCAGATCAATTTCGAAATTTAGTATAGAATTATTTACTATATATAAGTACCGACCGGGATAAGGGTCATTGATTTGAAGGGATTTAAACAAATTAACTATTTCTATCATATGAAAGTCACATCAAAATCACCTTAAAGGCATTGTTACAAAAATGTGTTTGGTTAATTTAAAGATAATATATTAACTTTGATCTACAATAAACCCGGTTTGAGAAAATATAAATTCCTGACGAAAATTTAAAATTCAAACCTTTAGAACCGTGAAAGCGTAATATATAAAACCAGCCCAAAATCTGTAATGGAAAGTTGGAATGGATTTTGCATATTATATTAATTAGGACCTAAAACGACAGCAAATTGAAAAAGTTTACATTACTTTATCTACTTGGTGTACTATTTATTATCCTGCCGAACTTTATGAGTGCACAGGATATACATTATACACAATTTTATAATTCCCCTCTTAATTTGAGCCCCGGTCTAACCGGCATCTATGATGGAGACCATCGATTTTCCGGACATTTTAGACGCCAGTGGCAAAATGTTCCTGTTGACTATTTGACTTTTACAGGATCATATGATGGTAAGATTTATCCCAAAAAGACTGGTGACAATTTCTTTGGAGCCGGCGTTCATTTTAATTATGACCGTTCCGGATTTACAAAACTTCAATTAGCACAATTAGCATTGTCAGGATCTTATTCCATAGTTGTAAATTCATCATTCATAATAACTCCTGGGATACAAGCTGGCTTTTCTCAACGTGCTTTTAGAGAAGATGATATAACTACTGATGCACAATACTCAGTACCGCTTCAGATGTTCATACCAAGTTTACCTATTGGTGAGGATTTTGATAATACTAGCATTGGTTTTGCTAATCTAGGTGCAGGAATAAATTTCCGTTGGCAGAAAGATTTTCGAACTCATCTTGATTTCGGTGTTGGTGCATTTCATTTGAATAGGCCAAATCAAGCTTTTTATGATGATCAAGAATTTAAACTTTCTTCTAGATATAGCGGATATGTCATGGGAACTTTAAAACTAATCGAAAGTTTTGACTTAGTCGGTAGAGCTGCCACTCAGCTTCAAGGCGAATATAATGAACATGTAGGAAGCCTAGGACTAAGATTTCATATTAATCAACAAAGAGGAAAACAACTTAACTTATTGTTAGGTGCCAATGCGAGATTTACTACATCTATGGATGCTATAGCCCCTACCATTGAAGTTGAATTCAATACTTTAAAAGTTGCTGCCAGTTATGATATAAATATTTCTGAATTTAATACAGCAACTGAAGGCAGAGGCGGTCCAGAGTTATCTGTAATATACAGAATAGTTAAAGTGAAGCCACTTAAAGTTTACAAAACCTGTCCAATTTACTAATCGAGTATGAAGAACTATATATACATAAAAAAATTGAATTATCTGTTTTTCATTGCGTTGTTTGTATTTGCAATACAAGCGCAAGGTCAAACATTTAAAGCATTTGTAAAAGCAGCAGATGAGGCATTCGAACGGAAAGATTACTATTCCGCTTTGAATTATTATCAAAGTGCTTACGAATTTAATGAAGAGGATATTAATATTGCCTTTCGTATTGCGGAATCAGCTAGGTTATTTGATTCCTACAGCGTAGCTGCAACGCACTATAAAATAGTTGCCGATTCGGATGATGAAAACAATTATCCGGATGCACTGTATCACTTAGCTAACATGAACAATTACCTAGGTAATCTTGAGGAAGCTAAAATGAATTATGAAGCTTATATTACTGAATTTGGAGACGAAAGTGAAAAAGCTCGTTTTGCGACTAAAAGGATAGAACAGCTGGATTGGGTAATGGAAATGCTTGAAAATCCGGATGATATGTTAAATCCTGAAACTTTGGGCGGAGGAATTAATACAGGTTTCTCGGAATTTAATCCTATTTTATTTGATGATAAATTTTATTATTCTTCATTGAGGTTTCCTAATGAAGATGATTCATTTGTACCTAAGAGACCAGTATCTCGAATATTGCGATCAGAAGGTGAAACAGCAGGTCTTCCAATTGAAGAATTTGATCTGGAAGGTTTTCACACAGCCCACATTTCGATTAATGCAGAAGGTACGAAAGCTTATTTCACAAAATGTGAATATTTAAATGGAAAGGATATAAGATGTGATATCTATTCAGCGGAAATAATAGATGAAACATTCACTGATCTTAAAAAATTACCTGATCCGGTAAATGTTGAAGGAAAAACTTCAACACAACCAAGTTGGGCTATGATTGATGGTCAGGAAGTTTTATTATTTACTTCAGATAGAGAAGGTGGTAAAGGTGGTCTGGATCTTTATAGAGTGGAAATTTCCGGTGAAAATTTTTCTAATTTATCATCGTTGACTGAATTGAATACAGAATGGAATGAAGCAACGCCTTTTTACTCAAATGAGAAAGATGAAATATATTTCTCCTCTCAAGGCCATAACACTTTAGGTGGTTATGATATATTTAGAGCAAAGCGTGATACAGAGGGAGATTTTGTTAGAATTTTCAATCTTGATCCTCCCCTAAATAGTACATACAATGACTTGTATTATTTCTTAAATGAAAAAGCTGATACGGCTTATTTTGCATCCAATAGAAATTCTGCTGCTTACATAGATCAGTCGGCTGAAGCATGTTGTAATGACATATTCAAAACTGAAATTCCCAACGTAGAAATTCAATTAATAGCGAGAACTTTTAATAAACTTACGAACGATTCATTAACATATACGAATGTTGTATTAATCGATGATAGTGAAGAGTTCGAACCATTAGAAATAAACACTCAGGAAGGTAATGAAGCTTCATTTGATTTGGAACGAAGAAAGAATTATACTTTGGTGGGGTATAAGGATGGGTTTAAACCTGATACCTTACTTATAAGTACCTATGATATTAAAGAAGCGGTGGTTCTTGAAAGAAATCTGTATCTAGAACCGGATGTTTTTATTTTAGATGTTTATACTTTTAAAAGAGAAGACAATTCTCCTTTAAATTCTGCCAAAATTACTATCATTGATGATAATGATCCTTCAAATGCTTTAGTATTGCAAATGGGACCTTTTACCAACCACTTAACAAGGGAAATGGATAAAGGGAAGAATTACACGATAATTGCTAGTAAGATTGGGTATAAATCAGATACTTTGAAGTTTGATTCAAATACTATTCCGGGTCCAAACTTTACCGCTAATTTGTATTTAGGAAAAGGAGATTTGGAAGATTTCGTGCCATTGGCTGTTTACTTTGACAATGATCATCCATCACCTAGAACGATGTCTGTTAGAACTCCATTTAGTTACAGTCAAACCTATCCTAACTATGTTAAAAAGCATGATGAATTCATAGAAAAATATTCTGAACCGCTGATGAATGGTACTAGAGAGGATGTTAAAAATGAGTTTGATTTCTTCTTTCAGTTAACATTACCTGAAGGCAAAGAATTACTTGATCTTTTTATGGCTACTTTAGAGGAAGATTTGCTAAAAGGAGAGAAAGTTACGATTACTATACAAGGTTTTGCTTCTCCGATTGCAAGCGATATGTATAACATGAATATCTCAAAAAGAAGAATTCACAGTATGATTAACGATATTTCAAGATATAAATCAGGTGCTCTGAGAAAGTATTTTAACAATGGTCAACTTAAGATAGATGAAAAGCCTGTTGGAGAGCGTATGGCACCGAAAAATATAAGTGATGTAGTATCTGATAGAAGAAATTCAGTTTACAGTTTACCGGCGTCTAGAGAAAGAAGAGCAGAGATTATTGAGATTAGAAGAAGAAATTAGACTTTCTTTAAAAAGTATTTACTCGACAAATGAATATAATGGTCATGATGAATAAATTAATTGAAAAAATATCCACTTTAAAGGATAATATAATATTTAGGTCTATTGCAGTTGTAATAGCTATTATTGCGATGTCACCAACTTCAATGTTGGCTTCACATATCGTGGGTGGTGAAATCACCTATGATTGTATTGGTGATAACAGATACAGAGTTTTTCTGACTGTTTACAGAGATTGTGATAATGCAAATCCATTGGCTTTATTCGATAGTCCGGCATATGTAGGATTTTTTGATGGAGCTGGGCAGAATTTGATTACTTCAGTTGGAAACGGAGGTATGCGAGCAGTTTATCACAGCCCTGATGACACTTTAACTACAACTATTACTTCGGAATGCTTTATAATGGGGCAAGAAGTTTGTGTTCACACAACTACATATAATTTTGTAATCACACTTCCTTATCGACCTGATGGATATACTATTGCCTATCAAAGATGTTGTAGAAATGGAACAATTAGTAATATAGTAGATCCTTTAAATACAGGTGTAACATTCTCAACAAGATTGTTGCCAGCTGCTATGTTAGCATGTTCAGATAGTCCTAGTTTCAATGAATGGCCACCTGTTTATATCTGTGTTAATGAAGATGTTGACTATGATCATAGTGCAGATGCTAATCCACAAGATGAATTAGTTTATAGTTTAGTGACTCCCTCATTAGGTGCGACAAGAGCTGACCCATATCCCGCAATTTTGGCGCCACCTTTAGATGACCCAATTACTTGGCAAGCTCCTTTCAGTGAAAACGATATGCTTGGCAATCCAGGAGACCCTTTAACGATTGATCCTCAAACCGGAAGATTAACAGGTACCCCTACAATAATAGGCCAATTCTTAGTTGGAGTTAAAGTAGATCAATATAGAAATGGAGTTTTACTCTCTACGTCAACTAGAGATTTTCAATATAATGTCAGACAGTGTGGTGAGCAAACAACCGCAGCTTTCTCTGCACCTGATGCAGTTTGTGATTCAACGACTGTAGCTTTTGTTAATGAAAGTGATAATGCTTTAAATTACGAATGGTTTTTTAATTTCCCTGACACAAGCGATAGTTTCAAATCAACTGAGGAAAATCCGACCTTTACTTTCCCTGATACCGGCGTTTATTTAGTTGCTTTAGTTGCCTACAAAGATTTAGCTTGTGTAGATACCGCATTCCAAGAAATAAGAATAACAACAACTACTGTAGAGGCTGATTTTGAAGTTGATAGAGAAGATTGTGAAGTTTCCGACCTTGTGCGCCTAATTGACTTATCAACTGATTCTGTGAATACAATTGTTGAGTGGGATTGGTTAGTTGTAATTGATGGGGAAGAGTTAGGGTTTACGGAACAAAACCCTGAATTTAACTTAACAAATTTTGGAACAGGTGAAATTACACTGACGGTAACCGCCAGTAATGGTTGTTCTTCTACCTTGACTAAGGAAGTTGAATTTATAGATCTTTTCGATAATGAAATTGATACCTTACATGAGATTTGTAGAGGGGATACCATTGAACTTAATCCAAATTTTAATCCGGATTTAGTTTATGTTTGGAGCCCAAGTGATTCGTTAGAAAATCCCAATTCTCCGAATCCGATTATTTTTCCTTCTGATACAATAATTTACTCCGTTACAATAAGTGATACGCTGACAGGTTGCTCAATAACTATTGATAGTATCCTTGTGAATGTTAGACCTTTACCGGAAGTTGTTCCTGATACTGCATCTACCATGTCATGTGTTGACACGATTTTATTACGATTAAATGTTGATATCACTGCCGGCTATTTATTTAGTTGGGAACCTGAAGAGAATGTTATTGAAGGAGGTGATGGACCTACACCACTAGTGGCCGTTCAATATGGTGTTGATTCCTTATTTACGTATACAGTGACAGATACCGTCACAGGTTGTCAAAATATTGGTGATATTGAAGTACAGTTTATTGATTTGGTTTTCCCGGATGTTACTGCTGAAGATGCAGAAACTGAATCTTGTGTTGATACTATGTTGTTGGAATTAGTCGTCCATGATACATCTGCTCTTTATATTTATACATGGGAGCCTGCAGAACATATTATTGAAGGCGGCGATGGACCTAATCCATTAGTAAGAGTTGAGGCCGGCATTGATACTGCCTTTATATACACTGTGAGAGATAGTTTAACCGGCTGTATAACTACTGATACTATATTTGTAGATTTTATTAATCTGGAATATCCGGATTTAAGTTATTTAACTGAAATTGACGCACTTTGTGAGGACACCTTAATGCTTGAAGTTATTAATAATGATCCCGATATGGTTTTGTTGTGGGAATGGCTGTCTTTAGATTTGGAGAATGGAACAATTATCGCAATGGGTGATACTTCAACTCCATTAGTCAATATACTTGGAGATCCTGCCTTCTTTTCATTCACCGCTACCAATCTTAAAGGATGTAGTGTGACTGACACAATTCAGGTGAATGTTAACCAAGATTCTTTGAATTTAGATTTTGAATATGTTTTGGATTGTGATACTGGCGAAACTATATTTTACAGCACAGGAAATGGTGGTCCTTTGGAATGGGATTTCGGTCATGAAGGTAATACGGCAATTGGTGATACTGTTCGCTATACTTATCCTGAAACAGGAGTTTACGAAGTTACTTTAAAATCAACCGGCTTATGTCAAGACTCAATTGTCAGAGAAATTCCAATATGGATATTCGATTTCGAAACAGAGTTTGAACAGGTGAAATGTGATGGTCCGGGTGAAATTATTTTAAATCCTGATGGAGATAGCACTTTAATTTATGTTTGGGATTATTTCCCTCCTGACACAATTTATAACCCTACTGTTTTTGTTGAATCAGATTCAACGTTTGTAGCAACAGTAATGGATCCTGATAGCTTAAATTGTAGAACTACAATAACTATTGATGTGATCGTATCTCCTGTAATTGAATTGGTTACGACGCCTGATATGGAGATTTGTGGTGATGGTTCAGATGTTACCTTAACTGCAACATCCAACAATGATGATGATATTTACACTTGGTATGAAGATGGTGACTCAATTGCCGTAGGTTCGACAATAATTGTCAACCCTAGAGATAGCACAACTATTATGGTTATAGCTACAGATATTAATATGTGTAGAGACACCTCCTTTATTACAATCGATGTTAGAGACATTGAGATTAGAATTGAAGATCCTCAGGATATCTATTGTATGAATGACACTTTAAATCTTGTATTGATTGCAGAGGAACCAAACCTGATTTCTTCCATTACATGGTTTCCTGAATCCAATATTGTATCAGGACAAGGTGAGGAGGTAGCAACAGTAACCGTTATGAACAATCAACAAGCAACATTCTCTGTTACTGTAGTTTATACGGATGGTTGTACTAAAGATACCAGTATAACCATAGACGTTAGTATATTTGATCCTGCAGTTATGGCAACGGCTAATCCCGATTCGATTATACAAGGAGAAAGTACTGATTTAATGACAGCTTTCAACCCGGATTATACCTACATATGGTCACCGGCTGATTATATTGAAGATGGAATGGAAACTACATACAATCCTACAGCAACACCTCCGCAAGATACTACATTTACTGTTACTATTACTAATGCTGATGGTTGTACAGCTTCAGCGTCAGTTTTTGTAAGAGTTATAGTTCCAAGATGCGAAGAACCTTACATTTTCATACCAACGGCCTTTAGTCCAAATGGCGATGATAGTAATGATGTATTTAGGATCAGAGGCGAGTATATCGATAATTTAGAAATGATGATATACGATAGATGGGGTAAAGAGGTATTCACAACTAGAAATCTAAATAATGGTTGGGATGGAAGGGTAAATGGTAAGGCAGTAACTCCCGACGTCTATGGTTATTATGTTAGAATAGAATGCCTGGGTGGTGAAGAGATTACCAGACAAGGAAATGTAACTATATTAAAATAAGAATTTTTAATATTCTGATAAAAAACAAAGCGAGATTCAATTGAATCTCGCTTTGTTTTTTCAACAATATCGTCTTAGAAAGTTTTACATAAATAGCTATTCAATTGAATATAATTTGATGGTCTGATCTAATATTTTTAGAGAAATTAAAACACTCACTAATGCAGGTGAAAATTATAAAATACACCTTATGTTAATATATTATCGAAAACCATTTCTACTCATTTACCTCTATTTCTAAGAAATTATTAGCGGGATTTCAAGCATCCCCGGAGAATTCTATGAATAAACAATTCAAAAATTGTGCTTACTACGTGATTATTTGAGAACGGAAAATTGAATTGATTGAATATTATACAAAGCAAAATGCAATTCTATAATTGCAGTCTATTTTTGTATCTCAATAATTTCAATAAATTGTGGTCTGATGTTGATATAATTTGGTGCCACATTTGATTTTGTAATGGTTAAGGGTATAAGTTTTCTTTCGGAAGTCCTTTGAAGGTCAGAATAATTGAGTTGAAGCTCAAAATTTTTCTCAGTTATTGAGTTATATTTTTGTAGGGGTATGTCCACAGTCATAGTAACTTCCTTCGGTATAAATTCAAAATTTCTTTGTGATGGAAAATTCTTTAATGAAAAAGGCAAAGTGAATGTTTTTTGAGTGAATTGGTCTACAAGAATATTTAATTGAATATATTTTTTATCAAAACTAATATGATGATCAGGAAAGTCAGGCAGATGAATGGTGATACTTGTATTTTCCTTAAGATTTTCAAATATCAAGGTATCCAAAACCAAATCATTAATTTCCTCTAAGGTTTCCTTTGAACCAAAAACAGTTACCATCGAATCACTTAATTGCATAGGCTCCACTAGCCCATAACTTGCAAAATAGCTAGCTCGAATAGGTTGTATTATTTTAATTTCCTTCTTCGCTGCCGGGCTTAATTCTACTTCTATTTCTGATGGGCTTATATTTAATATGCCGAGACGATACTTTGCTAAATAGCTATTTACAGAATCTAGTAAGTTCCCTTTTGTAAAGGTTTGATTTAAATCATCTGTACAATTAATTTCAATGACTCTTCCGGAATTATCCAGATTTTCAAAAAACAGATACCAACCTGTTCCATTTATTTCTACAGACATGGTCTTGGGAGGGCTATTGGCTAGAAATCTGTTGGGGGGAATATTATATTTAAGTTGAAAGGGAACTTCATAAATATAATCTTTCGAAAACTTATTAAAAATACCAAAGACAGATGCAACAAATAAAAAGAATAAAATGCGTAGCACTTTATTCCTTATACTAATTGTTCCTGTTTTACCTTTCATCTATTAATTTTTTTTATAAATGATTGATATAGATGAAATAACAATCGAATAATTAAATTCTCATGATTTTCAATTTTACATATCTTTTATTTTGCCTTAACTTCATTAGCTGAATGTGCTTCAGTCAATTCTTTCGATAGTGAAGATTTTGTAATTCTAATAAAAGTATTAGTATCAACTTGTAAGGTAATAATTTGATCCTCAATTTTATTAATCTTTCCAATAATTCCACTGGCAGTGACCACTTGTGATCCTTTTTCTAAATTGCTTAAAAATTGAATTTGATCCTTCTGTTTTTTCTGTTGTGGACGAATGAAAAATAGATAGAAAACTGCGAGGACTGCAACCCACATAAAGATCGTAGAATATAAATTGCCTCCGGCTGCTTGTAATAATATCATTTTTTTAGTTTTTTGGTGATTCGTTAACTTGACCTTCGAGAGTCAATTCAGTTTTATTAGGAAATGTATTTGCAAGTATGGTTATTGGTTTTGTTTGAAATCCGGGTCTGTTTTCAGAATCAAATTTTACCTTTATTGAAGATGAATCACCGGGTGCTATAGGCTCTTTTGGAAACTCAGGAACCGTACAACCACAAGTTGATTTAGCTGAGGTAATTAAGAGTGGACTTTTGCCTACATTCCGGAATTTATATTCTACTTCGACTTTTTCACCTTCGTTGATATCATTAAATGTTTTAATTTTTTCATCAAATTCAAATTTCGCTATATTAACTGTATCGATAGTCCCATCCGAGGAAATTGGCATTCTTATCAAATCAGAATAAGTTCCTGATGGATCTTTGATCTCCTCCATGGATCTATCGGAACCTTCATTTTGGCACGAAAAAAAAAGTAAAAAGGAAATTATGATTGAAAATTTAAAAGACATTTTGTATTTTTTAAAATATTCTGCTAAAATAAAGTTTATATTTGAATTTTAACAAAGATACTTGACTTGATTTGAAATAAATGAGACATATCGAATACCTATTCATTATTCATAAGATCATCTTGCTAATTAAAGTTTATAAAAATTCTAAATCAATATCATGATAATATCACTTTGGGGGATGATGGGTAGTGGAAAATCATCTTTAGGAAAGGCTATAGCAGAGGAATTGAAACTGACTTTCATTGATTTAGATAGTTATATTGAAAGTAAACTGCAAAAATCCATTTCAAAAATATTTGCTGAAGATGGTGAAGATTATTTTAGGTTAGTGGAAAGAAATTGTATAATTAATATCTTGAATGACTATGCAGATGAAAAAGTGATTTTAGCTACCGGCGGTGGCACTCCTTGTTTTTTTGGAAATGCAGAATTACTTGTTAAAGAAACATTATCTATTTATTTGGAAACTCCTATAGAAATACTTATTGAAAGAATTCTGGCTGATAAATACAATCGCCCAATATTCACTAATTTAAGCGAAAGTGACAGACATGCAGAATTAACCAATTTATATTATCAAAGGAAAACTTATTATGACATGGCAAAAATTAAAATTGAAGTAACTAAGACCGATTTTAAAGAGTTGAAAGATATAGTCACCGGTCATATTAAGGGGGCTGATCAGAAAAAATTTATCAAATAGATTGAATAAGGTTATTATTTTAAACTTTTCAACATGATAGTTAATTATGTTACTTTTATCACAAGGGAATTAATCAAATTAACTTATTTTTGTCTCAATCAAAAAACATATATATAATAATGAAAGATATTAATCCCGAAATTTTGAATTGTTTGATCATTGGTTCTGGTCCTGCAGGATATTCAGCTGCCATTTATGCTGCCAGAGCAAATCTTAAACCTGTAATGATTACAGGAAATGAACCGGGTGGTCAATTAATGATAACAAATGATGTAGAGAATTATCCCGGTTATCCTAATGGCATCATGGGCCCTCAAATGATGGAGGATTTTAAAGCCCAGGCAGAAAGATTTGGTACTGAGG
>CALCSX010000157.1 GCA_937894165.1 uncultured Saprospiraceae bacterium
CAAAACGTTGAACAAACCCTTATATATTAGTCTTTGATATTCAGTTACATAATCCATTTTTACACTCCGTTTGCTTATTTTTGTAGTATTAATTTACTATAAAAAAAGATCCTATGGAATATCAAGATCCGCTAATTTCCCGCTATCAGATCAATGAATTCACTGACTTTATGATCCTGAAAAACTTCTCTCAACGCACCATCAAAACCTACTCTCAACAAGTCCTCCAATTTATCCGTTGGCATGTGGCTTTGCCCTCCTCCCCTCTCCTCAGTGATGATAGTGTCAAACAGTACCTTCTCTACAGATTCAAAGCCGGTATGTGTTGGCAGACGGTTAATTCCGATTATTCTTCCATTCAGAAGTATTTCAAAAACATTCTCTTCTTGCCGTGGAGTCTCACCAAGCTACCTCGTCCACGCAGAGAGAAGAAGTTGCCCTCCGTTCTGTCTCGTCAGGATGTCATCAATATTATTCAATCAGCTGCAACTTACAAACATCAGGTACTTCTGGCTTTCATCTATGCTACCGGGCTGAGACTCAGCGAAGCCATTCATGTCAAAATTGATGACCTAGATGGTCATAGAAAACTAGTGAGAGTCAATAAAGGTAAAGGTTCTAAAGACCGCTTCGTACTCCTCTCTGATTCCATCCTGTGTATTCTTAGAAAATACTACCTATTGGAAAAGCCGAAAGTGTTTCTCTTTAATGGCATCAAAAAAGCTTCCCCACTGTCCCCTAGAGCTGTGCAGCTGGCCATGTATGAAGCCAAAAAGAATGCCGGAATCTCCAAAATAGGTTCTATTCATACCCTCAGAAATTGTTACGCCACTCATCATCTAGAATCCGGGACAGATTTAGTATTTTTACAGGAGCAATTGGGGCACAAGCAATTACGTACTACTATCAGATACATCGGCCTATGTGTAGAACGTCAAAGATACATCAAACACCCTCTGGATCAGATGTCCATCACATTCCAAAAATGAATGGCATCGGTGAATTATTCCGCAATCATGCTGAGGAATATATAGCTGCCTATCACCCTAATGCTTATCAGGCTAAATTGATCCGAGATATTAGTCGCTGTAAAACTCCCGAAATGGGGGGACATGTCATCTTGTGTAAGGATTGTGGACACAAGCATTATATTTTTCACTCCTGTGGCCACTCCCACTGCATGATTTGTCAAGCGATCAAGCGGGAGCAATGGGTCGATAAACTCAAAGCCTCTCTGCTCGAAGTTCCCTATGTACACATGACTTTCACGCTCCCTCATCAACTTAATATGTTCGCCAAATGGAATAAATCTCTCCTCTACAGTATGATAATGAAGGTGGCTTGGCTGACCATCCAAACTATTGGCAAACAATATAGCGTGACTTATGGAATGACTTCTGTACTTCATACTTTTGGAAGTGACATGAAATATCACATTCATGTACATTCTCTTGTCACTTTCGGTGGTTTGAGCGCTGAGAATCGTTGGATTTACCCTCCTCTAAAGAATAAAATAGCGAAATATAGATCCATTTGCTCCCTTTATAAAAAGATTTTTCTGCATCATTTAGATACTGCCATCAAAACCAAACCATTCCAATATCCTGCTGATATTCAATCCCTTTTCAAAGAAATATCCCAAGTACGCTGGGTCGTCCATTCCACTTATCCGACAATGGATACGCATCTCATACAGAACTATCTCGGCAGATACATCAATAGAGTAGCCATCACCAATAACAGACTTTCTTATATCAAAGATCAGCAACAAGTAGGAATCCTTTATAACGATTATAAGCAACAGAGCTCCGGTCAAGCAGCTCCAAAAGCCATCAAATATCTCGATCCTCTCTCCGCTATTCACCAAATACTACAACATATTCTCCCTCCCTACTTCCAGAAATCACGGCGATATGGACTCCATCATCCTTCAAATAAAGCCATAAAAAATATTCCATCCACTCTTAAAAACAATAATTGCACCATTCGCACAGTATTCCAAATCATCCATCACCTTCTTCAAATCACTCCCTTCCAATGTGAAAAATGTAATTCTAAAGAATATAATATCGAAGAACTGTTACAAGATGAGATCCTTACCTTGAAAGCAATATTCTACGACAGTTTGAAGGCTCCACCTTTGACCACTGGCTCTGTTTCCTATTCTGTAATGTATTCCTTTGGGAGTAATGGTTCTCCTTTTGTCCTTTAAGCACATTTGAGCTCAAAAATGAGCCCTATCACAAGTTTTTAGTCCTTTTCCATCACTTTATCTTAGCAATTCGTCATCACATTTGGATATTTTACTTAAATTGAACTCGGATGTAGTTCGAAGCTGATAATAAGAGAATCCGACTTCGGGACGGCTTTCCCCTAGTAACTCGGCATCGGCTTCGTCCAACTTGAAAAGTTGATTGGGGGATCAACTTTCCTTAGAGTTATGTGCAACCTTAGCATAACGACAAACTAACATTTAACAGACAACAATGCCGACAATAGAAATAGCATCAATCAACTCAACAGGACTTGGACTAAACCAAGCCGACTTTGACGTTGCTATCATTGAAGAAAACAAACTTGAAAGTCATCGTGGACTTTTTTACGACTTGCTTAGACAACAAAATGGAGTAATTGTTCATATTGGAAATCCTGACTTTAAAGACGACAAAGAAGGTGGTTATTTCGCAGGAGCAATAGTTGACTGGGACTTTGAACCCGGGGACATAATAATTCCCGAATATGACGAAAATGACCCGACATACAATAGTGGAGCGAACCAGCAATTTAGGTTTAAGTTTTTAGAACAATTCAAACCTGACATAGACAAGTTGCTAAAAATTGCACTTGACAATTCGCCAATTAAAAAAGTGTGTTTTCTAACGGACTATCAATTTGGACCTGAAAACGGAAAGACAGAAATAATTTATACAATCACAGACTTTTGGACACAACACGACAATGAAGGACTTGGATTAAATACCTTGTATGAAATGTATGGACAATAGAAAGGCAGCACATAACACGGGTTTTGCGTCAGGCGGGGTGACGTGCAAACTTGGAGCTTTGTGCTTCTA
>CALCSX010000158.1 GCA_937894165.1 uncultured Saprospiraceae bacterium
GTACTGCCATTACTTGAAAAATCCTGTCTCCTCCAATCCCTTGTTGTGGTAAAGCCAAATGCAGTTGTCTTAAGACTTAATTTTGAATTAATTCTGTAGTCGTGACTAACACTTCCTGAATATCGGCTTACATTCAAAACATCCTCGGGAGCCATATGAACGAAATCCAAATCACCGGCATCATACATGCTTTGTGTCATACCAATATAAGTGGAATTGGATGTCTCACTGTAAATCGAAGCTTTTGCAGAAATTACAGACTTTTCGTTCAAATTGAAAACCAATTTCGTGTTCAAATCATTGATATCAAAGGCAGTCAATCCCACTCGATCAGCTCTTTTCTTCAGAAAATTAACCTGATATCCTACATTTCCCTCTGTATTTCCATAACTGAGTAAGGTACTGAAATAGCCACCTTCGCCGGCATTAATTCTAATTTTTCCCTCCGCTTCTGTGGGTGGATTCATAGATAAATAATTTATCACCCCACCAATCGTCTGAGGACCGAAAAGAATCTGCCCTGAACCCTTCAATACTTCCACTCCTGCCATTCTATCTATAGCAGGAGTGTAATACAATTCCGGCTCCCCATAAGGCGCCAATGCCACAGGAATGCCATCTTCCAATATCAAAACTGACCTACTTCGATCAGGATCCAAACCCCTGATTCCAATATTCGCACGCATTCCTAATCCTTCCTCATCTACTACATGCAATCCCGGCACTCTCCTAAATACTTCATTCCCTGAAATTGGATTGATTGATGTTAATTCTTTACTGTTTATAAAAGACGCAGAGCCCGGAACTCTGGTGAAAATCCTATCACTCTTACCCAGAACAATAATTTCCGGGAATTCCGCTCCTGTATCATCAAATTGTATTACTAAAGGTAAAGTTGTAGTATCCAAAACGGATATTTCTCTGCTCACAGCCTTGAAACCAATAGCCGAAATAGTCAGAATATAGCTACCATCCTTTAAATTCGTTAATACAAACTCACCTCTAATATCAGTAACAGTGCTCACCATAGTTCCATTTACTACTATTTGCGCTCCGATCACAGCTTCCCCCTCAGCATCCAGTACTTTACCTCTAATTTCTCCTTTGTCCTCATAATATATTCTACCCTTAACTTCCAAACTAAATTCTATCGGCGAAGCATTGGAATTATGAAGACCTGATAAAAGAAATATAACTATCAAAATCCCAAAATAACACCTTGTTGAGGACATAATATTCATTGTAAAATGTGTTTAAGTTTATTTAGATTAAATTTAGATAG
>CALCSX010000159.1 GCA_937894165.1 uncultured Saprospiraceae bacterium
ATAAGAAAAGTTCAAGGACAAGGCTTTCGAAGTATCTGAATACAAGGAGTTTATAAGTCATAAATGACTGATTCAGATACGAGAGTAACGCAGTAATTGGATTATTCTTGCAGAGACTATATAACCACGCTCTTTGCCGCCTTCATAGGAATTCCAATACATTTCTTCTCCATATAATCCATCATCTTAATAACCAAGGCTTTGGAGTCTTCATCAAGTAAGTTCAATTCATTATGGAAAACTTGTTCAGTAGCTCTCTTTTTGATGGCTTTTATTTCATCAGGAATAGCTGAGAAAGCTTTCTCGATCAACCTCTGGTGAAAAAGACCTCTGAATTCAAGAATACTCTGATCTATAATTTGGGTAGCTTTATCGACTTCTTTTATCCGGAAGGATAAATTTTCTTTTGCTAAATTTTTTAGAGCTTCTATGTCGATTAAATCGATTTTCTCACGGCTGCAGAATTCAGGATCGACGTTGGCAGGAATAGAAAGATCGATTATAATTCTTCGGTCATCTCTAAATTGCAGATGATGAATATTCTCTTCGGTAAATACATGCTTTTTTGAAGAAGTAGTAACGAAAAGGACTTTAAAATCTTTTAAATCATTCAATTCTTGCAGGTGGTGAGCTGTGCCATTTTCAAATTTAGCAGCTAATGTCTGTGCCTTCGAAAAAGTTCTATTGTAGATGGCAACGTTCACGAAACCATTTTTCTTTAGGAATTTACAAACCAGTAGATTGGTTTGACCGGCTCCTATGAGTACAATCTTTTCATCTTTAGGAATATGCATCGCCAAAAGCTTGCTGATAGCCAGAGATACCACTGATACAGATTTTTCTCCGATTCTGGTATTGGCATACACCTGCTTGGCTACTTTTACCATACTTTGTAAAGCCACTCTGAGTTGATCAGAAATAAGATTCCATTGATAGCATTTATCATAATATTCCCGGAGTTGTCTAAATATTTCTCGCTCACCTACCACTAAAGAATCTATTGAGGATGCTACCTCATACATATGTTTAATGGCTTTGTCTTGGGTGTAGTACTCTACTTTTGAAATTGCATTTTGCAACTGCTTAGAAGACAAAGTGGGATAGACTGTTTTGAAGAAATTAGAGACAAAAGTTTCAGTCTCCGGTTTGGAATCATCTATAAAAAATAATAATCTATTACAGGTTGCTGTATAGAATAAACCACGAAAACTAAATTGATTTTTAATTTGCTGAAGACGCAAGTCTAAGTCACCTTCCTCAAGTATAAACGCACCCAAATCCTGAAGGGGAAATGATTTATGTGTTAATGTGATTACTTTAAAATTGTTCAGCATATTTGATTAGTCCTGATTCCTACAAGAACATACGACAAAGATACCTCCTTGGATTAAATCAACTGTCAGAATACTGTAACTTGTACTTTGTTCTAGAGAATAAAATTACTAAACTATTAAATTTCAGTTGTTTGTGTTTATAGAGTAAAGTAATTTAGAAAGTTTCTAAATACCAATTTAATAAGATCTAATTATTAATTGAATATAGGGATTAACGCAGCAGTAAAAACTCTCCGTTCTGGACGACTTCCTCTCCTTTACAAATATATCTGATTCTATAGACATAGGAATTGGGTTCCAATAATTTACCTTTAAATCTACCATCCCATTGTCCGAAATTATCAGTAGTTTCAAAAATGAGTGAGCCCCATCTATCAAAAATTTGAAAAGATTGTAATTCGTCCAGGTTAAATGGATTAGAAAGACCGTAAGTGTCATTTGTTCCATCACCATTCGGAGTAAATGCTGTCGCCATAAATAATTCCTGACAAGGAAGTGCTTGCGCATCTATTACATTAACTTCCAAAGTATCGATCGAAACACAACCGTCAATTATATTGGTCACAATATAAGTGGTCGTATCCTCAGGTGACAAAGAAGTATTCCATACATCAGGTTCAGTAACTCCACTCATTGGCTCCCAGGAGACTATCTCAGCACAACTGGTTCCTTTTCGAGGGCTAAATTCAAAACCTTTATATACTACGGTATCTCTGGGGATTATCTGTTCAGGAAAAGTATATAATTCATTTAAATCAGCCTGTGTCAGTGCACGATTGTAGATTCTTAATTCATCAATTAAACCTTCAAATCTCCTGTCGGTGATTCCAAGACATGGTCCATTGGCAATGGAAAGCGGGGCTGCATTGTCTGTTTCGAAAAGTCCTGTATAGGATTCACTGAAAATCTCTTCTGAATCCACATACACTTTAACTGAATTTCGGTCTTTAGATACTGTGATCATATACCAACAGCGATTCGGATTCAATCTTTCCCTCACTGTAAATGTGCGATCTACACTTTCGGCTACATCGATAGCAAGCATTCTGGTGGAAGGCGTAAATTTTATGGAAAAATAATTATTTACTCCGCAAGTCTGTCTTTTCCCAAAAATATCATGTGTCCCGGTCAAACCGGTCGCTCTAAAGTAAAAATTTACACTAAAATTTGAATTTCCTCTGAAGTATGTATTCACATTACCTATAAAATCTATATAATCATCTAAGCCATTAAATCTTATTGCATCGCCTTTAACACCACAACTATAAGTAGGAGCGCCTGAAACTGTTCCATGATTCTGATTTACAGTCTGATCCAGTACATTGCCATCGTCAAAGGAATAGTAAGCTACTAAACCACTTGAAATTTGACTATAGCTTTGAATTGAGCAAACAATACAAATGGCAAGGAAAATGATACTTCTCAATAGTTTATTATTTCTTAGCAAACGCAGGATTGCTTGTACAAATTGTAGTTTTTAGCCGAAAAGATTATCCATTCCCGGAGGCAAAAGGTCACTCATCAACTTTTTTGATTCAGAGGCCTCCTTAGTTGCCGCCTTTGTCAAAACTCTATTGATTGCAATTACGAGCATATCTTCCAATTGCTCTTTATCAGACAAATCAATTTTTTTAGGATCGATTGATATATTCAATATTTCACGAAGTGCGTTGGCTTTGACCACTACCGCACCATCTTCCATATTTTCTTCCAGTTCGATTCCGGCAAGTTTTTTTTGTAAGGCTTCCTGCTTCTCTTGCATGTTGCCTATAAGATCTCCAAACATATTTTTATATTTTTATACGTCTAACAATAATGAAACCGGATCTTCCAGATAGCTTTTTACTTTAACTAAGAAAGTTACCGATGTGCTTCCGTCAATGATACGGTGATCGTAGGAAAGTGCCAGATACATCATTGGTCTTATTTCAATCTGACCATTTACAGCTACCGGTCTTTCAATAATAGCGTGCATTCCTAAAATGGCAGACTGCGGTTCATTCAAAATTGGTGTACTCATCATTGAGCCAAATATACCACCATTCGTGATGGTAAATGTGCCCCCTTTCATTTCATCCAATGTCAAGGTACCTTTTCGGGCTTTTTCAGCCAAGCCTTTGATCTTCCATTCAATATCCGCTAAAGATAGTGACTCCACATTATGAACCGGTGGCACTACTAAACCATTCGGTGTAGATACAGCTATTGAAATATCGACGAAATCGTTATAAATAACGTTTTCACCGTCAATCATAGCATTCACATCGGGCATTTCAAGAAGTGCCTTCGCGCAAGCTTTCGCGAAAATCGACATAAAACCGAGTTTAATGCCATATTTTTCAACGAATTTATCTTGATATTTCTTTCTTAAATTCATTACCTCTGTCAAATCCACTTCGTTGAAGGTAGTTAACATGGCTGTATTGTTTTTTGCTGAAACCAATCTTTTAGAGATAGTTCTCCGCATTCTACTCATTTTCTCTGAGCGTGATTCACGAGAAAAAGTGGCAGGAGTAGAAGTGTTTTGTCTAACAGGTTCAGATTTTGTCTCCTTTACAGGTTCCGCGGAATCCTTTTTCTCAGCTTTTACTGCATCATCTTTTGTGATTCTGCCATCTTTTCCTGAGCCTTGGACATCTTTAGGGTCGATGTTTTTCTCATCCAATATTTTGGAAGCTGAGGGAGAGGGATGGCCACTCGCGTAAGAACTAGTTTCTTTTTTGGCTTCCTCTTTCGGTTGTTCTTTAGGTTTGGTTTCTTCAGATTTTACCTCTTTTGAAGGGGATTCTGAAGATCCTTCTTGGACGGAGGTATCTATTTTCGCTACTAAACCGCCGATTTCTATATCATCACCTTCGGCAGCCACATGGATTAGTTTTCCTGAAGCTTCAGCAGGAAATTCAAGTGTTGCTTTGTCAGATTCAAACTCGCAAATTGGTTCATCCATTTTGACAAAATCGCCATCTTTTTTGAGCCATTGGGACAAGGTAACTTCTGTAATTGATTCGCCTATTGTAGGCACTTTCATTTCTACGATACTCATAGTAACTATTTCTACTGTGTTGATGATTGTATTTCTGACCTCAAAAGTATTCTTTTTTCTCCTGATTGGGAAGTCTACATGCCATTATTTAATTAGCCTCTGCAAGAAAAGTCCAATTACTGCGTTACTCTCGTATTTGAATCAGTCATTTATCTTTTATAAACTCCTTGGATTCAAATACTTCGAAGGCCTTGTCCTTGAACTTTTCTTATCAGAGACATTTTGTATGTAGTCTATTTGCAAGCACTATTTATATTCATAGAATGTCGCAAAGCTTCGGTCTAAATAACGATAAAACGGCGGGATATGTTTTGAAAAGTATTGATCTTAGTTAAGGTTTAAAATACCAATTATTATAGGGAGGTTCTTTGATATTAAATAAGTAGTTAATAAGGACTGTCGAATAATTTAAATTATTGAGACTTAACTATTTTTAAGATCTTCGAAGAAGCACTATTTCCTACCCGAAGGAAATATATGCCGGGACTACTCCAATTTAAATTATTCAATTCAAAAATGTTTTTACCGTCTTGTAGGTCGTAAAATATATTTTGAATAATCGAACCATTTGCATTCAGCAATTCTACAGTAGCCAATTCATCATTCGCTGTGGCATTGATCACTATAGTCAGTTCCTGAGAAGTTGGAATTGGAAAGGCTACCGCATCAAAAGTTGCCTGCGAAATAGAATATTGATTGCGAGGCCATTCGTTTATGGGAGTTGAAATGAAAACATTCTTTTGAATAGTCTCAATATCTGTATTTTTCAAAATAAGATTTGCTAAAGTTGAATTTTCAATCAATTCAATATCTGTTTCTGTTAAATTGAGATCTACGATATAATAATATCTGTCTCCATCTCTAAGATTTTGAAATTGATTCTTGTAAATTGCGTGAAGCGTTGATCCAAAGGCAGAATTTTCTATGTGATTCTCGGCAAGCATGCCTACCCACAAATCAACATCATCGATATTCGAGTAAGAATCTTCTAAAAATCCGGATAATTCTTGATTAATAGAAATTTCACTAAAAGCAGTTAATTTAGATAAGCCTAATGCAGCTCTCGCACTATTAAAATTGGCCAAACCTACATCTCTTCCTCTATTAACAGCTACCGCCCAAAAGTCCGTATATTTTTCATCTTCGCCCCAGGGCATATTGAAATTTCTCATTTCTAATGGCACATAGCAATTGACTTTAGCTTGTTCTTGCACAGCCATCCCTCGAAATATATCATCCAAACCTCCACTCAAAGGCAATTCTACGGGATTATAAAATCCATGTTGATATGTCAATTTACCTTGTTGGTTGACATTGCCGTATTCATCAATTCTCGGAGTGGACATTTGTAGCATTGAATGCCCGATATTGCCTCCCGCAAGGGCATAAAATTCATTAATTGAAGGATCTAATTCATCATTATATCCTTGGAATTCATCCAGATAAATGCCAAGAGCCGGCAACCACTCATCGAAAGTTATTTTTTGAATCATTCCTCCCACTAAGGCTCTCGCATGAAAGTAAAGTTTTTCATCACTCCAATACGGGTAAAGTGCCACAAGCGAATCACAAAGTCTATTATGTTCTCTGATGAATAGCGTATGCAATGAAAGCAATTGTAGCGTTTCATTAGCTTTTACATCACCGGTCACAAAATACTTACTTGCATTTCTAGGATTAACCATCGATGGAGCAGTAAAATCGATTATATCATTAAAATTTCCGCTTTTGGTATTAAAGGGAAGAAGATTTCCTTCAGAGGTTTTCATTTTGCCTCTAAAAAATGTTCTTAACCAATCCGCTCTATATTGGTCATGGCCATAAATCATTGAACCATCGATCCATGTAGAGGTGTGGTTTGCGTAACGTCGTGGATTTTCCGGATGGTTCCCTGTTCCTTCCAAAGCTTCGATTCGATACATTTCAATATCTTTCCCTAAAGCGGCTAATTCGGATAAATAAGGATCTTCTAAACTTATTTCTATAGGAAATGGCTCTGAGGTATTCGTACGAGTGGAATTAATATCGTGGTCGATAAATTTTCCCCAAACCCACACAAATGTACTCAAATTCAAATCCTGCTCTTCCGCATTCATCTTTTCCCAAAAATTGTCGATACTTAATTCCCGTGGATTAGGTCTGTTTATTCCTGCCGGCTCAGACATTCCGTCATTGAACTCAGCTGCGGCCAATCTGCTGTAAGGAGAATTCACCGAACCAATAATACTATTGTTGGTATTGTTATTGGAGCCGTCAAATGTACGGTAGCTTTGACCAAATAGGTTAAAGACCAATAATAAACCTATTATTGATAAAAGAATTTTGTTCATGTTACAATTTATTGGACTTTTAAACATTTATATTAGTGTAAAAAAGCAATCAAAGTTATGAAAATAATTGCGAATGATTTGAGACTTTTGTAAATCATCTCACATATTTATTTTTATAATTTGGTAATAAGTTGAAAGGGCAAGGCAAATATAATAAAAATGTTTAATATATAAAGCTATATATAAAAATAATTTGAACTAAATTTTTTGTGATAGGATACATTGGTTTAGACGCCGGAAAATTCTTAAGAATTGGAAGTATTATCTTCTTATTCCTATGTGTCACCATTGACATGTCTGGTCAAACTGAATCATTGAGCAATCTGAGATTGGTGAAGATTGATCCAACGAAAGGAGATACGCTGGTGATTAAAGATACGCTGACGATCATACCCGGATCAATTAGGATTCTGAAAGATGGCAATTGGGAAATTCTTCCCGATACTTGCGTATCAATTAAAAATAACCAAATCCTTATTTATTGTTTAGCTTCGGATTTTGATGAAGAAGTGTATTTGCAATACAGAACTTTTTCATTTGATATGGGCAAGACTTATCAAACGGCTTACCGTCCAATTTCAAATCCCGACAGACAGAGAACCCGACCTTTGGAATTGCAACAACTGAGTGGGGGATCTATTTTTGGAGAAAATACGGGTTTAGACTATTCAGGTTTATTCAATAGGAGTTTGTCTCTAGGGAATAATCAGGATTTGTACTTGAATTCCAACTTTAATCTTCAATTGGCAGGTCAAATTGGTGACGATATTGAAATTCTCGGCGCTATCACTGACAATAATTTCCCAATACAACCGCAAGGTAATACGCAGCAGTTACAAGATTTTGATCGTGTTTTTATTCAATTAACAAAAGGCAGGAATGTGCTTCGTGCCGGTGATGACGAAATCAGAAATCCTGCCAACTCTTATTTTAGCAGATATTTTAAGAAAATCCAAGGAGTAACTTACAGTGGAATTTGGGATTTTGGGGAAGGTGAGATTGGGACGAAAGTGGGAGGATCGGTTTCCAGAGGAAAGTTTAACAGAGTGTTTTTACAGACTTTTGAAGGTAATCAGGGACCATATAAAATATCGGGCGCAGATGGAGAACCATATATTGTGGTCCTAGCCGGGACAGAGCGTGTTTTTTGGGATGGTGTTTTGCTGAAAAGAGGAGAGAGCAATGATTATATTATAGACTACAATCAGGGCGAGATAACTTTTACTACGAAAAGGATTATAACCAAGGACAGTCGAATTTCCATTGAATATGAATATTCCGCTCAGTATTATACACGGTCAGTCATTGAGAATCAAATAAGTTATATTACTGATAAAATTGAGGTAGATTTTGCTCTTTATTCTGAGCAGGATGGGAAAACACCGACAGAATTACAGACACTTACAGACGAGGATAGATTTGCTTTGGCGCAGGCCGGAGATGATATCAAGTCTGTTTTTTCCCCCGGAATTCGAGAAGTTATGGAGGGAGAGGATCCCTTAGTGGCTTACAATAGAATAGATACGCTTGTGGATGGCCAGGTTTATAATGTTTTAGTTCCCGCATTACGGGATGGTAGCGAAGAGAGATTTACGGCCGTTTTTAGCAGGGTTGGTTCCGGAAATGGCAACTATAATATTTCAACAAACGTGAATAATGGGAGATTCTACGAGTGGGTGGCTCCGGATCCGGTGACCGGAATGATGAGGGGAGAGTATGAGCCTGTGCGTGTGCTTGTGGCTCCTCAATTAATGCAAATGTATAATTTAGGGGGAAAATATAAATTTAAAGACGGAGGTTTTCTCAAAACCGAAGTAGCACTAAGTAATATGGATTTAAATCGGTATTCCTTGATTGATAATACGGATAATGCGGGCTTGGCTGGCAATATTTCCGGTCAGAAAAGTATACGTTTGAGCAGCGATTCCTTAGCCTGGAAAATGAGTGTTTCAGGCAATTTGGAAGCGAGACAGGAGCATTTCAGGACAATAAATCCCTATAGAAATATTGAATTTTCCAGGGATTGGAATTTTAATCAATTAGATACCGGCCAGCAGGTCTTCGGGAATGTCCAAATAGACCTTCAGGATCGAAAAAACCAATATCGGAGTAGTTACGGCTATTCAATGTTCAATGCTTCAGACGTTTTTAATGGAAGAAAATTGATAAGCGCTCAGAAGTTTAATGATGGAAAATTAGATATTGACGCGAGAGGCTCTTATTTAATGACAGATGCGGCCGTAAATTCAAGATTTTTTAGACCAATTGCATTAATCTCTTACACTTTGGAGGATTTTCAATCAGTGAAAGCGGGATTTTATCTTGAAAAAGAGCAAAACAGGCTGTTTCAAAGGCAGGATTCATTGGAATTAGGGAGTTTTGATTATAATTTATATCGGTTTTTCTTGGAACTACCCGAGACGAGCAAGAAATTTCGCAGTAGGATAAGTTATGACAGGAGATATGATTATTCTCCCTTAGCGGGTCAGTTCGAACTATTTACCACGGCGAACGACTATGTTTGGTCAGGACTTTTTTCTACCAATCGAGCTTCAACCTTGCAGTGGAATTTGACCTACAGGACTTTGGAGGTGAACAATTCGCAGATAAACAGTTTAGGGGTTCAAGAGGGCAATAAGTTTTTGGGAAGAGTAAATTATGGTGTTGGTTTTTTTAAAAATATGGTGAGATCGAATACCATTTATGAAATA
Organism: uncultured Saprospiraceae bacterium; assembly: GCA_937894165.1. Classification (GTDB taxonomy): domain Bacteria; phylum Bacteroidota; class Bacteroidia; order Chitinophagales; family Saprospiraceae; genus CALCSX01. The sequence continues at coordinate 9,419 of CALCSX010000159.1, forward strand.
AATTCAGGGCAGGAGCCGAGGACTGAATTAACGTATATTCGAGTAGAGAGAGGAAGGGGAACTCATATTTGGACGGATTATAATGAGGATGACGTTCAGCAAATAGGGGAGTTTGACCTAGCACCTTTTCCGGACACTGCCAATTTTATTCAGTTTTTTAATAGAACAGATGAGCTCGTGGGAACCAATAATATTGTTTTCAACCAAAGTTTAAATATTATTCCTATTCAAAAGGAGGATTTGAACTTTGTGGGAGATATTTTACAACGCTTTTCATTGTTGTCACAATTTGTGTTGAACCGTAAAACCAGTGCATTGGAATCCTTCAATCCATTTGTTGATTTCCAGAGGGATACAAATCTACTTAGTGGTAATATGAGCAACAATCATATTTTGTATTTCAATAGAAACGACCCGGGTTACGAATTCCAGATTGGTTTTAATGGTGTTTCCAATAGGTCCCTTTTACTGGCAGGGGTTGAGACACGGACATTAAACAAACAGTATCTAAGGTACAGACAAAATTTTTTCTCATCGGTGAGTTTTATTATTGAAGGAAGTGTGGATAATGAATTCAGTTCTTCAGAGTTAACAGATGCGAGGAATTTTAATATTTTAAATTATCGCCTTAGTCCTGAAATTTCATACCAGAGCGGGACAAAATATAGGTCGGTATTTAAATACAGTTACAGAAATTCTGAAAATGAGCAAGCGGAGGACAATGCTGTCATCAATGAGTTTTCTTTTCAAAACACCCTAGCTAACTCAAATACTTCGAATTTAAGAATGGATTTAACTGCCATATTAATTAAATTTGAAGGGAGAGAAAACAGCCCGGTTGCATTGGCAATGCTTGATGGCTTCCGCAATGGAACCAATTACGTATTAAATTTCGTTTATGAAAGGAAGCTTTCTAATAATATTAGGTTAAGCATAGGATATGAGGGTAGGAAATCTCCGGATGTAAAATTTTTGCATACTGCTAGAGCACAAGTTGGTGCAATATTTTAGGCAAATTGAAATAGAATTCCTAACTTTGTTTTAATTATATATATTTACAAAAAACTTTATTGTATGAATAAGTTATATTCTTTAGTACTTGCGCTATTGATTTTATCAGTACTCCAATTGAAGGGGCAAGACTTTTGGCAAAAAGCCACGACTGAGGACATTTTTATGATGGGCGTTGATAGAAGTCTTCCTGAAATGAAATCAGATGTATTCTTATTGGAAACAGAAGATTTGAAGACATATCTAGCAGATGCTCCAAAGGAATTTTCTACAAACAAAGGAATGGAAATTAAAATACCTTTGGTTGATGGTGATATCAAAACTTTTTATGTTTTTGACAGTCCGGTTATGGATTCGGGTATTGCCGCAAGATATCCAAATATCAAATCATTTGTTGGAACATCTAAAGATGGAGATAGGGTTCATATGGGATATGGGACTAAAGGGTTTTATGCCATCATCAAATCAAATGGTAAAACAATTATTATTGATCAATATAATTTTGATAACGATCAATTTTATGCTGTTTATAATATGATGGATTATCCTACAGATTACTGGAATACATTTCGATGTGAAAATGAAGATCACAATCACGATGAGGTGAATGAACATCTTAACGATTTGCTACAGAATTTGGATGGTGACAGGAATGGCAACCCTATCGCATTGAGATCTTATCGTCTTGCTATGGCAACTTCGACCGAGTATAGTAATAGGTTCGGAGGTACCAAAGAATCGGTAATGGAGGAGTTGAATAAAGTGGTTAACAGGGTCAACAGCGTTCTTTATAATGAAATTGGAGTTCGGTTGGTGCTTATAGACAATAATGATGAATTAATTCAATTGACCGGTAGTGCTTATACAAATGGAAATTCTCAAGCGATGATCAACGAGAATCCTATTGTTTTACGAAATAATGGTGTATTCCCTTCAGATTATGATATTGGACATGTTTTAGGAACCAATGGAGGTGGACTTGCGCAGCTATTTTCTCTTTGCTCGAACGGCGGTACACCTGAAGGGAGTAGTAAGGCAAGGGGAGTTTCCACATGGGCCTCAGTCGTTGGAGATCCCTTCCATATTCAGGTAGTGGCTCATGAGCTTGGCCACCAATTTGGAGCACCCCATTCTTTTAATAATTGTAATTTTGGAGGAAATGAGAGCGAAACTACCGGTTATGAACCGGGTTCAGGTCATACAATTATGTCTTATTTGGGCTTATGTGGTCCGGATAATGCTATCGGTACGCAGTTGGATAATTATAACTGGCATAGTTTGAATGCCATGTTTGGACATATTACAGGAGGTGCAGCGAATTGTGGTACAATAATTGAAAATGTAAATACACGTCCGACATCTTTTATTGATATTGAAGGAGGTTTTACCATTCCAATTGGGACACCATTCAAACTTACGGGAAGAGCGGAAGATAATGAATCATCACAAAGCGAATTAACCTACAGTTGGGAGCAGGCGGATATTGGACCGCTGTCTCCTTTGGGTCAACCGGAGGGCACTGCGCCATTATTTAGAGTTTATGAACCTTCCAGTTCGCCTATTAGATATTTTCCAAATTTACCTCATATTCTTAGTGGTACAACAACACGGGAGGAAGTATTACCAACAACGACAAGACCATTGACTTTCCGTTTTGTAGTGAGAGATAATGATCCTAATGGTGGTGCATATATACAGAGTGAAATAGAATTTTCCTCTTCAGCAGAAGCAGGTCCTTTTAGAATAATTACACCGACAGCCGGAAAAACCTATGAAGTTGGAGATTATATTAAACTTGAATGGGATGTAGCCGGAACATATGTCGCTCCTGTAAATTGCAAAAATGTAAATATATTAATAGCTAGCAATAATGGACAAGAATTCTTTACAGTGGCTAGCAATGTTGTCAACAGTGGTTCAATCGATCTGGAAATACCTGATATGGTTTCAGGAGGATTACGGTTTTATATTGAAGCCGCGGACAATATCTTCTTTAATGTTTCCAATGGTAATTTTAGTATAACTGAAGCCAGTGAGCCTTCCTTAAGTATTGTTCCTCAGAATTATTATTTGCAGGTATGTACACCAGAAACTGTGGATGTTGTGTTTGATATAACACCACTAGGTGGTTTTGATGGAACTGCAGAGATTAAATATTTAGGAGGCTTACCTGATGATATAGATGTTGTATTTAATAAAACTACTGTTAATTCAATTGATCAATTGATCGCTACCTTAACGATTGGCAGCAGCATCCCTCTGGGAGTAAATGATTTTGAAATCGAAATAGAAACCTCAACAGGATTAATCTTCCAAAGACGAATACAGGTGGATATTTCAACTTTGGATGCCAGTGATATCGATGTGGTAGGACCGGAAGATGGTATGACAGGTATTAACGGTGCTCCTACTTTGCGTTGGACAGGGGTTGACCACGCAGATGAGTATGTGGTAACTTTAAAATCTTTAGACGGATCTATTAATTATACGATAACCACTACAGATACTGTATTTGTGATAAGTGATCTATTACCACCTGCCACCGTTTTTTACTGGACAGTGAATATTGTTAACAGATGTGGATATACACCGGGTGAAAATCAGAGATTGTTCACTTTTGCGACGGTAAATTCAAATTGTGAAACTTTTGATTCCGGTGCAACAGAAAATGCTCCTTTTATACTTCCAAGTAATTCTCCCGGAATTAAGGATTTGGTAGTCAATGTCCCGACCGGTGGAGCAGTATCAGATATTAATGTCCCGACATTTCGTGGGAGAAGCACAAATGGTGATTTATTCGCATTGACCATTGATCTTATAAGTCCTTCCGGAACAGAGGTGACATTGATTCAAAACCAATGTCCTACGAAGCAAATCTGGAATTTACCTTTTGACGATGATTTAAATACAGCATTTAACTGTAATATTGCAGAAGGTACACCTAGAAGAACACTATTTAACAATTTGAAAAATTTTGTTGGAGAAGATGCAGCCGGAGATTGGATATTTAGATTTGATAATAATGCTTTTAGTAATGCACAAATACGTGGATTAAGTCTGGAGGTATGTGGCAACATTGAAACATCTCCTATTTCCTTAGTTCACAATGAAGTTTTAGAGGTTCCGACACTCCAGTATCAAACAATTTCAAGCAATTGGTTGAAAGTTGAAGATGCGGTGAGTAGCAATGATGAATTGATTTATACGGTTTTAGAATTGCCTAAAAAGGGACATATTGAAAGATATGGCACTTATGTTGGTCAAGGAAATACGTTCACCCAGTCAGCATTAAATGATTTTGGTATGATTTATTATCATACAGGAAGTGAATTAG
>CALCSX010000160.1 GCA_937894165.1 uncultured Saprospiraceae bacterium
CGAAAGTAGCTTTCAAATTATAGTCAGCATTGAAATCCTGAATGATTAGTTTAATTATGTCTACCATGATATTTGCATTTATAATTGATTTTTTTAAACTCTAATATTCAAAAGTCTTGATTAGAGACTTAAGCTCTTGAAGTCACTTTTAAAAGGTGTTTTCACTTACCCTTTATATTATAGACGCAAAAAGTCAAAAATTCCATAAAATTTTCACGACAATATTTCGAAATACTATAAAAATGTCGCAAATACCCCGCTGTAATGACGTATTGGCACTGTCTAGTTTATATTGGGATAAGCTAACTTTGATTTATATTTAAATAATTTATAAGTGGTGCAATTAAATACAAAAGAGAAAGCAATAGCATTTTCACTCGGGGAATTTGATAAAGTGATAGAAAGTTTTGCTGATGGAATAGTGTGGGAGGTGGTTGGAGAGAGTCTTTTTCGTGGACGAGAGGAAGTGATGAACAATTGCAATATAGTTAAATCTTATTTTGAGTCGGTCGAAACATCTTTCAGTGTAGAAAACGTTTTGAAAGAAGGGAATATGGTGGTGGTAATCGGCCGTGGAGAGTTTTTTCGAGAAAACACATTGCTTTCAAGTGTCGAGGCGAGTGATTACTATGAATTTGATGAGGAGGGCAGACTGTTGAAGGTAAAATCTTATTGTATCACAAGGTAAAAATAGACTTATGTTTATTAAAGAGGGGATTTTTAGTGGTTTTTCAGTTGATGATATAGGTCGGGCAGAGGAATTCTACTCAAAATTGCCCGGGATAGCTGTAAAAAGGATGAAAATGGGAGTTTTAGAATTGCTCACAGAAGGAAATAATCCAATTATCATTTATCCAAAAGCTGATCATCAGCCTGCGACTTTTACAATTCTAAACTTTCCTGTAGAGGATATAAATCAGGCAGTGGATGCAATGCTTGAAAGGGGCATAGAATTTCTCCACTACACAGGCGAAATAGGGACTGATGAGAAGGGGATTTGTCGAGGAAATAAGGAGTTGGGCTACCCGCACCTTGCCTGGTTTAAGGATCCGGCGGGGAATATATTATCGCTCATTGAGGATGTCTAATTAACTATTTAACTCGCTTTCTACAGCTTGATTTAACCCATTCCACTTTCTTGCAGGTTGGGCAATGATACTTGAACATGGGTTCAATTTTTTCAGTATAGCCGCAAAAAATGCAAGAATAATAATCAATTTCTCTTATTTCAATGGTGGAGTCATTAAATGTCCCCGGCATTATGGGTAATCCGTATTTTACTTCATCATCAGGAAAGAAGAAAATACTTATATGTCCATTGCCTTCTTCGATTGCTTCTTCGATCTGACCTAGTTGGGACACACTTTGCATTCTAAGTTCTGCAAAGAATTCATCTTCGCCAAGATTCTCTTTTTCGTAGTTTTCAATGCTAAAAACACCATCTTTGATGAGGGTAACAGGTTGGCTTTCAATCATATTTTCAAATTTTTTACTTTTTCCTATCATATAAATTATCAAACTATAGAAACTTACAACTACAATAAAAACCATCAATGCCGTGATTATTCCCACCTCCTTATAAAACATCGGATCCCCGGCTGCAGAACCCAAGCTAATAATCACCACTAATTCAAAAATGGAGAGTTGTTTGACCCCTCTCTTCCCCAATAGTCTCAAACTAAGAACTATTAAAATAAACATGATGAAAGTTCTGAGAAAAACTTCGGGTAGAAATGACCATGATTCATTTCCAAACCACAACTCTTGCCAGTCGATCAGTAAAATTTTCAAATACATAGAATTGTGTTTTTCTTAGTTATTTCATTTTAAAATATAACACCGAAATCGTTGATTCATCTCTTAATAAATCATAAATTGGATCAATAATTATTTTAGAAAGCTGAATCTTATATTTTAAATTAAAAATAAGCAACTTATAATGGATAATATTAATTCAATAGCAAATAGACTCGAATATTTATGTCATTCTATACCTCCAAAGCTGCTATCTATGATGAAATTGAGTTTTCTACTAAACCTGCGCCCGAAAAATGGAGTAGTAAAGAGATTTTAGGACATTTGATAGACAGCGCGGCTAATAATCATCAGAGGTTTGTAAGAGGTCAATTCGAATACTGTCCTAATATTTATTACGACCAGAATCAATGGAATAAGTGTAATTTCTATTCGGAATTGAATCGAAACGGAATCATTGAACTTTGGAGAGCATATAATCTACATTTAGCGGAATTAATAAAGAGAATTCCGAGGGAAAAACTAAACAATATCATGGATCGCGGGGAGGAAAGGGGAGTGACATTGGCCTATGTTATAGAAGATTATTTGGATCATTTAGAGCATCATTTGAATCAGATAGATTCTATATAAGCTTCAAAATATCAATTACTCATCTCATTATTCACTAATTGATATAATTCATTGTATCTTCAAGGGTCTTGTTTTAATTTATAAGTAGGGTGAATAAATGTGAGGATATGAAAGGGGAATTAGATAGACCATTAATTGGTCATTGGAGATATAATATTGCACTGAATACCCTTTATCGATCAGAATCGGTTTATGATTTGTTTGAAATTGATCCTGACAGCAAAAGTCTAAATTTATTTAGTTTCATTGATTATGTATCAGCTTCGCAAAAGAAAACTTTACTGGAAAAATTACATGCTTGTCTTGAAGAAGGTATATCCTTTCAAATGGAATGCTTGATAAACACTAACGATAATAGAAGGAAAATCGTAAATTTAAGTTCGAGTGCTGAGATAGATGAATCGGGGAAAATTATTAACATTTTAGGAAGTTGTCAAGATATTACGGAGCGGAAATATGAGGAAGAGCGTCTAAAATTACTTGAAAGCAGTATCAGCCATACGAAAGATGCTATTATCATTACCGACTTTGCAGATGAGGATAAAATCATCTATGCCAATGAAGCCTTTCTAACAATGACCGGTTATTCCGAAAATGAGGTTTTAGGAAGAAATCCAAGATTTTTGCAAGGGCCTTTATCTGACAGGGAGGGTTTGAAAAAGATTGGTGAATCATTAGCTAAGGGAAAGGCTTGTGAGTTGACGACCGTCAATTACAAGAAAAATGGAGAGGAGTACTGGGT
>CALCSX010000161.1 GCA_937894165.1 uncultured Saprospiraceae bacterium
TTGGTTTTTTGGTATATCATTGGGAGACGATAAGCTGGTGGGGCTGGGTGTATTTTGGGGTGGAGATTTTGTTGGTGGGGGTGTTGGCGCGGGTGGAAATGGGTTTTGATGATAGGATTTGAGGATGATATGATTATATGATGATATGATTTGAGGATGATATGATTGAAGAAAAAACGATTTTCATAATGGAATCTGTAGAGACGTAGGATTCTACGATTTTCGCAGGTTGGGATATTTCTTGTAAATATTTTTTTATATCAAACGATAATTCACATTTGCGAACGATTTGGTCAATGAAATAAAATCATGCTCATCTTGAAATCAAGTGAATCATGGTTCAGACAGTTGACCGCAGAAGCGCGGAGGTCGCAGAGAGGTTCCGGAATTTGGATGCCTTCGGCGGAGTCTGCGGCAGTTCTAAGTTCTGGCGCCTTCGGCTCGTTCTGGGTTGGGCAGGTTCTTGGGATTTTGGATGATTTTTGGGTTATCGGAGGTTTAAACTGATGACTCAGGTTACGATTTTTTCACAGATTTTTATGTGAGGCATATAAAGGCACAAGTTACAAACTTGCGCCAGCAAGAATATGATGATATGATATGAGGATGATATGATGATATGATTGGAGGATGTATTTCGGATTTTTGCGAATTTGCGCCAGCGGCTGAAAATATCTTCGAAACTGTGGACTCCGCGTGAGCCATACGGAGGCTTGGTGCTGAATGTCAATTCAGTACGGCACCTGTAGTACGGCGACCCTGACTTGTTCAGTATTTCGCTGCAAGAAATCTCCAATGACTGCGTTACTCTCGTATTTGAATCAGTCAATTATTTTCTATAATCTCCTTGGATTCAAATACTCGAAAGCCATGTCCTTAGAGATTTCTTATCAGCGAGGTTAAAGGGGTTTTTATTGATGTACCTATGTATTTTTTTTGAGATTGGTCAGGGGCACGCCCTAAGAATCCCTGTAGATGCAGAAAAATTGTTAATTTAATCTAAAGCGCGGGTAATTTGGGTAGCATTAATGAAACAATTCATAGCTTTACTTATTGTATCCAAATAATTCCCCGGATACACCGGGTCAATTTTCTATTTAATCTACTTTATGAATAATTATTCCATAATAATGCTTTGGGGTCTTTTGATTCTTCTCAGTGCCTGTGGTTCTGATGAAAGGCCGGTAAATGCAGGAGGCGGAAACGGGAAAGTATCCACTCTAACTGTGCAAGGTGTGGTTGTAGAAGCTGCAACAATTACTGATACTTACAATACAACAGGGTCGATTCGTGCCAATGAGATGGCTGAGGTGAGGAGCGAGACGGCAGGAAGGATAACCCAAATTAACTTTAAGGAAGGATCCTATGTCAATAAGGGGCAACTTCTAATTCAAGTGGAGAAGGATGAGCTGGAAGCGCAGTTGAAAAAAATTGAAGTAGAGATGAAGCTGGCAGAACAAACTAAAACGAGAACCGAAAGGCTCTACGAAATAGAAGGGATAAGCAAGGAAGCACTCGATCAGTCTGTGTCAAGTTACGAAAGTCTAAATGCTGATAAGGCCTTGGTAGAAGCGCAATTGGCAAAGAGAAGAATTGTTGCTCCTTTCTCAGGATATATTGGTCTTCGAGAGGTGAGTTTAGGAACATATTTAGCGCCATCCGACTTAATAACCACCATCCAGGACGACGCGAGTGTGAAAATAGATTTTACTATTCCGGAACAGTATGTATACCGTCTAGGGGAGAATCAGGAGATACTTTTCAAGCCTAATGGTATGAATGAATATTTTCCGGCAAAAATTTACAGTAGATCCAATACGATAGATCCCATGTCCAGAACCTTGATGGTGAGAGCTATCACTAATAATAAAGGGAAGAAGTTCAGAGTGGGATCATTTGCCGAAATAAGAATTAATTTTTCAAAAATAGAAGATGCGATAACCATACCTGCGCAATCTTTGATTCCTCAGATAGAGGGGTATTCGGTATTTCTGGCTAAGGGAGGCAAGACGGTATCTCAGGCAGTAGAAATTGGTGTCCGGACGGAGAGTATTGTTCAGATTACAGAGGGCTTGAGTCTAGGGGATACAGTCATCACCACAGGAATCTTGGGAATGAAAAATGGGATGAATGTTGCTATTAAACTAGCGGATTCTGAAGTGGTGAATACGCTAGGAGTAGAGCCGGCAATAGATTCCAGTGAAGTAAAAAGTACCGTAGAATGACTTTATCCGAAATAAGTATAAGCAGGCCGGTACTTTCCATCGTAATGTCGTTCTTCATTTTGATTTTCGGAATTATCGGATTTCAATATTTGGGTGTGCGGGAATATCCAATGGTGGATCCGCCCATAGTATCCGTCACGACAAATTATGTCGGGGCGAATGCGGATGTGATGGAATCTCAGATTACAGAGCCATTGGAGGAATCTATCAATGGTATTTCGGGAATTCGATCTATTTCTTCGATAAGTAGTGATGGTAGGAGCACCATTACAGTGGAATTTGAGCTGGAAGTCGATCTGGAAGCGGCAGCAAATGATGTGAGGGATCGGGTTTCGAGGGCAGTGCGTAATTTGCCTCCCGAGGCTGACCCACCGGTAGTAACTAAGGCGGATGCTTCGGCGGATGTAATTTTGTCGATTTCCATCCAAAGTCCACAACGAACATTGCTGGAACTGTCAGACATTGGAAATAGGGTGTTTAAGGAGCGATTGCAGACGGTGACCGGAGTGGCAGAAATTAGAATTTGGGGCGAGAAGAAATACTCCATGAAGCTGATGATTGATCCGGTAAAAATGGCTGCATATGGGGTGACACCGCAGGAAATCAGGACAGCTCTCACGAATGAAAATGTAGAATTACCCTCGGGGATAATCGAGGGATATGCCACGGAACTTTCTATTAGGACCTTGGGGCGCTTGGAGACGGAGGCGGATTTCAATGATTTGATCATTGTAGAGCGTGAGGGAACTACGGTCAGACTTAAGGATATAGGAAGAGCGGAATTGCGGGCTGAAAATGAGCGGACACTTCTGCGGGGGAATAATCTTACACCCATGGTTTGTGTAGCTATCACACCTCAGCCGGGGGCAAATTATATAGAAGTTGCGGACGAGATTTATGAACGGATAGAGCAGATAAAGCTGGACATTCCGGAAGATTTGAAATTGGGTTATGTGTGGGATACAACAACTACAATAAGAAAATCTATAGAGGAGGTGCAACATACTGTTATGATAGCTTTTTTATTGGTCGTAATCGTTATTTTCTTGTTTTTGCGGGATTGGAGGACGACATTGATACCTGTTGTTGCGATTCCGATATCTTTGATTGGATCGTTCTTTGTGATGTATCTTTTAGGTTATTCGATCAATATTTTGACATTATTGGGTATCGTATTGGCGACGGGATTGGTGGTGGATGATGCAATTGTGGTGCTTGAAAATATTTATACCAAGATAGAGGCCGGGGAAAAACCCAAATTAGCCGGAATATTGGGCTCGAAGGAGATTTATTTTGCCGTAATTTCTACGACTTTAACCTTGGTGGCGGTATTTATGCCGGTAATTTTTCTGGAAGGAGTTACGGGAAGATTGTTCAGGGAATTTGGCGTGGTGGTAAGTGCAGCGGTGGTGATTTCCTCTTTCGTATCCCTGACGCTGACACCGATGATGAGTAGTAGGCTTCTCAAAAAGCGGGAAAGACAGAATTGGTTGTATAGAAATACGGAGGGCTTTTTTGTAGGTATGTCTTCGCGCTACGAACGATTACTGGGCAAGTTTTTCAGGTTCAAATGGTTGGCTTTGATCATTATGGCGGTGTGTTTTGGTATAATTTTCTGGGTAGGAAGTGCTTTGGAGTCGGAATTAGCGCCAATGGAGGACAAAAGTCGATTGTTAATCAATATGAGAACGCCTGAAGGCACTTCTTTCGAGGCGATGGACGATTATGTTTTGAAAATATTGAATCTGGTTGATACAATTCAGGATAAGGCCTCTATTATTGCGGTGACTTCCCCGGGATTTGGAGCTTCAGTGTCTGTCAACTCAGCTTTCATTCGAACTACTTTGCATCAGCCGGAGCATAGGGACAGATCACAAAATGAAATAGCGAACGAGATTTCCGGAAAATTGCGGGATTATCCATTTGCGCGATCATTTATCATTCAAGATCAGACAATACAGTTGAATAGAGGGGGTTTGCCGATAGATTTTGTTATTCAGGCCCCGAATTTCGAGAAATTGAAGGAGAAATTACCGACATTTCTCGAAGAGGCAGAGAGCAGTCCGGTATTTCAAGTGGTGGATGTAAATTTGAAATTTACAAAGCCTGAGTTGGTAGTGAATATTGACAGAGATCGGGCGCGAAGTCTTGGAGTTAATGTGAGAGATATTGCTGAGACGATGCAACTCCTTTATTCCGGTCAGAGATTTGGCTATTTTATTAAAAATAATCAGCAGTACCAAGTGATAGGGCAGGCTGACAGGATCAATCGGGATGAGCCATTAGATTTAGAGAAGGTACGGGTAAGAAACAGAGATGGATTGCTTATCCCTTTAACGAATTTGATCTCTACCTCGGAGCGTTCTACCCCTCCTCAGCTTTATCGATTCAACAGGTTTGTTTCGGCTACGGTTTCCGCTTCCCCGGCTCCCGGAAGGACCTTGGGTCAAGGCGTGGAGGAGATGAGGAGAATTGCGGGAGATGTGTTGGATGAAACCTTTTCCACTGAATTAGCCGGTCAGAGTCGGGATTTTGAGGAGAGTTCGAATAGTTTGTTATTTGCATTTATGCTAGCACTCATACTTGTGTATTTAATTTTAGCTGCACAATTCGAGAGTTTTAAGGATCCATTGATAATTATGTTTACCGTTCCATTGGCAATAGCCGGAGCGGTGATGTCACTGTGGTTTTTCGGACAGACGATGAATATTTTCTCGCAAATCGGAATAATAGTGTTAGTGGGATTGGTGACGAAGAATGGTATCTTGATTGTAGAGTTTGCCAATCAGCGCAGGCATCAAGGTTTGAGCAAATATGATGCTGTTTTAGATGCTGCATCTCAGCGATTAAGACCTATTTTGATGACGACCCTTGCTTCGGCACTAGGAGCCTTGCCCATAGCTTTGGCATTGGGAGGGGCTGCAACGAGTAGAATCCCTATGGGTGTTGTGATTATCGGCGGCTTGATATTTTCCTTAATTTTAACTTTGCTAGTAATACCGGCTTTATATTTATATATGAGTGGGGACAGAAAATATGTTGTCAATGATGAGGAGTAATAAAATAATTTGGATATTGGTTCTGGCAGCTTGGCTTTTGGGGTCGGCTGTCTATGGTCAGCGTGTTCTCAGTTTGGAGGAGGCGATAGCAACAGGTCTTGCCAATAATTTTGATTTGAGGATAGAGACAAGGAATGTAGAGATATTGGAGAATGAGAATCATCCGGGCAGAGCCGGCAGACTTCCCTTGGTAAATGCCAATGCGAATTGGAATAACAGTTTGAACTATTCGCGATTATTGTTTGTCAGTGGCGATGAGCAAGTAGCTACAAATGCATTCAATACTAATCTAACGGGTAGTGTTGAAGCAATATATCCACTTTATGATGGTGGGAAGGCGAGGAACAGGCATGATATTTTGAGATACAATGAGTTGATAGGAAAGAGAGGTTTGGATATAACTGCGCAAATGTTGATGGCAAATATTGCAGGAGCATATTATGCGATTCAATTGCAGGAAGAGTTGATTGAGGTTTTGCGAGAGCAGGTAGCTTTCGGAGTTCGTAGGTTTGAATTGGCTGAGGTGAGAACCGAGATAGGAACAGCTTCTTCATTGGATTTGATGCAAAGCCAAATTGATTTACGTACTGACAGTTCTGAGTTGATCAGACAGAAAAACACTTTGGAGGTGTTGAAGGTGAATTTGTATCAATTGATCAATATAGAACCGGAGGGGGGTATTGAAGTTGAGCCATTCTCAAGGCCTGTTGAGCCCGAATCCTATGATTTACTTTTGGAGCAATTGATGCGTCAGAATCCGGAAATAATGCAGCGCAGGGCGGAGAATTTGTTGGCTGATGCGAATATTGCGCTAGCGAGAAGCGAAAGGCATCCTACACTAGGGGTTTTTGCCGGTGTGGGAGGGGTATATTCGCGCTCGGCGGTGGGTTTTGTGCTTTCCAATGTGGGGGTAAATCCGTATGCGGGTTTGAATTTAACTTATCCTATTTTTGACGGCAAGGTGCGGAAGATAGATCTTCAGAATGCACAAATAGCTCGTGAAGTAGGGGATTTGAGCCTGGAGCGGACGCAAATTGATCTTCGCAATCAACTTTTTGCAGCATATACCAATTATGAGAATGCATTAGAGTTGCTGGATTTGGAGACTGAGAATGTAAAATTTGCTAAGAGAAATGTGGAGGTTGCTTTGGAAACTTACGAATTAGGGGGGATTTCAGAAATTGAGTTGAGAACTATCCAATTGACCCTTTTAGATGCTGAGTTTCGCAAAATTTCAACGACAAAACTGGTAGCGGACGAGCAGATAAATATTTATAGATTGACGGGTGAGTTGAGTCAGATATTGGAGTAGGAGCCTACGGCGTTCTGTCGCTGCGCTCGTTCTAACTTCGGCTCCGCTCAGTTACCGGGGTTCTGGGTTGGGTAGGTTCTGGAGTATGGAAGGGGTCTCTTGGGATTCTGTATTTTATCTATTTTATCAAAATAAAAGAGGTCACTGAGCGAAGTCGAAGTGCCGGTTTGAAAGCTATAGACCTCTTTTTTTCGACTGGAGCTTTGATTAGCGAAGGTTCTGGGTTGGGTAGGTTCTTGGAATTGGGCAAGGTTTAAAGGAATGGAGTTTGATTTTTGGGATGTTTAGGATGCCTCCGGCATAGGGGGGCTACAGATTTCCGATAATCCAGAAAGCCGAAAATGAAGTGAATCAAAGTTCAGACGATTATGTTTCTGAGCTTAGCCGTTAGACCGGTCGAAATTATCATTAAAGAAAAACCCCCACAGTTTTAATTACTGGGTTTTCTCATAAAACCAAAACTAACATATTGCTTGCAAGGAAGCTACATAAAAAACGTCTCTGATAAGAAAAGTCCAAGGACAAGGCTTTCGAAGTATTTGAATCTAAGGAGTTTATAGGAAATAAATGACTGATTCAAAT
>CALCSX010000162.1 GCA_937894165.1 uncultured Saprospiraceae bacterium
TTTGAAAACATTCAGAAAGTAAAGCCAATTCCACAAGATTTCGGTCATGGCAAAGTGAAACAGGAATTTGTTCCTGCGGAATGGTACTCCTATGAAATACATCAGCACGTAGACTTTGGAAATTTACACGTAGTTGAACCTGAAGGGCCACTTGAAAGCATTGATATCACTAACGAAATGGCCAAAGCCCCTCAACCCGGCAAACCCGGCAACATTAATAATTTAACATTGGGTGAAAAACCTAAAGGAAATTTGAATCCATTATTGCAAAATCAAATGAATTTGGGCGGAATGAATTTAAGCGCAGATCCGACGAAATATATTGCAATAATAGAATATTCAGAATGGATGGCTAAACGTGATCACACGCGGATGACCAACAAAATTTTATACGAATTCAGAGAGGAAATATGTGTTGGCTGTGGGATAAATTTGTATAAATTAGGGATAACTAAAGATGCCTTTGATCCAAAAAACCCGAATATTGGTCAGGACCCTAAAGGAGGTGAGTTAGATTATGGAATCTTTAAATATTCTTTTAAATATCTTCCGATGAGGGCCTGGTTGTTACATTTCAATCCTTATACAAAACGTCAATCCGAAGCTTTTAGATTTAAATTGGGAGAGAGTGAAATGTATTATGATTTACCGGCTTATAACAAGAATGCCTCTTGGCCTTCGACCTGGGTAAATTAAGTGTTTTCTAAAGCGCACTTTTTTTGGAGGCTGTCTTGATTGGCAGTCTCTTTTTTTTATCATCCCTAAGGTTATTATAATTAAAAGTTAGCCGGGATTTTTACCTTTTTTTATACTTTTTAAAAAAAGCTTATGACTTCACGAGGTCAAGAGAAGCTAATTTTACATTATCAAATTTCAATATTAATTGAATTATTCAAAAACAGTTTTAAAGAATCTTCAATGCGAAAGCTAATTTATTTAAAAGGATTGTTTCTAGGTTTAACATTTTTCTTAATTGTTATGGGAAATGTCAATTCTCAGGAATTAGATATCATAAGTGATTATAAAGAGTCTAAACCCCAAATAATGATTACTTCGAGAACCCATAATGGTGGTATTGACCTGCGTTGGGCTCCGGATGATCATATCTTATTTCGAATCGCCAACAGAAAAGGTTATAGATTAGAGAGGAAAGAGCTCGGCACCTCGAAGTGGGAAGTTCTTTTGGATAGAGGACCATACACAGTGGAAGAATTCATGTCAAAACTTGATACTTCCAATATTCATGTTGCCACTGCTGCGCAATGCGTGTATGGAGAACAAAAGGCTCCCAGCAATCCAGCCGATTTTATGGGTGCTGCAAGGGAGATAGAAGAAGAACAAAATATGCGATTTGCTTTCGCTTTGATGTCTGCAGATTATAGTTCTCAAGCCGCAGAAGGCCTCGCTTTAGGTTTCAGAGATGAAAATATTATCGACGGAAAGTCTTACATCTATAGATTGTATATAAGAGATCTGAGTCCGGATTATCCTGCCATGGATACTACTTCAATTACTGTGAACACCAGTTATAAATATGAAATAAGCCCGGTTCAAAAATTTCTCGTAATACCTGAAAATGACCACATTGTCTTAAAATGGGATAAGAATATAAATAAATTTCTATTTAGTGGTTATTATATAGAGCGTTCTGAAGATAATGGTAAAACATTTGTAAGAATTAATGAGCAGCCCATTGTAACCAGTGATAATGAGAATTTTAATGAATTCAATGTTTATAACATGTATTCTGACGATAAAATTCAGCCGGAAAGGAAATACATTTATCGTGTTATTGGAGTAACACCATTCGGTGATGAGGGTCTTCCTTCAGTAGAAATAGAAACCAAGTCGAGAGATTTTCAAGGACCATTGCCTCCGAGAAATGTGGTCGCTGAAGACCAATTGAATGGATCGCAAATTGTTTCTTGGGAGATAGAAAGTGTGAGCAATGATCAAGCGGGATATATGGTATGGCGTTCTGATAATCCTTTGGGACCTTTCTATCCAATTCATGAAAAATTACTATCCAATACGACAACAGATTACATCGACAAAACAGCCATGCCTATCCGCGCAAATTATTATATGGTGTATGCTATAGATAAAGCAGGAAACAAGAATGGAAGCTCCATAAGCATGGGGGTTTGGAAGGATAGTACCCCGCCCTCTAAGCCTGAGAGTCTGGCCGGATATGTTGATACTCTGGGATATGTGACATTAGCATGGGCTTATGGTGATGAGCCGGATTTAAGAGGATATCTGGTTTACTGGTCGAATGGGAGGGATAGAGAATTTTACCCTGTGTCAAGCAGCCCCGTGGAAGGCAATGTTTTTCTGGATTCCATTAATTTAAAAACTTCCACAGAACAGGTTTACTATAAAGTTATCGCGGTCGACCTCAATATGAATCAATCTGAACCTTCAGATATTCTCCAACTGGAAAGACCGGATTTGAATCCGCCCGCCAGCCCTTTATTGAAAGATTTTATCGCCCATACCGACTCTATCAGCATTTTCTGGTATCCTAGTCCTAGTGCAGATGTCGTGGGCTATCAAGTTTTGCGAAAAGTTCCTGATTCTGAGGAATACGATATCATTCATACTTTTCAAACTCCGGATGTTATCAGCTTTACCGACCATAATGTAGAAGGAGGTATGACCTACGAATACGCAATTGTTGCTGTTGATGATGCACAATTGTCTTCAGAACTAAGTAGCACGTATGTAATTACGGCATTAAGAGGCATGAGAAAGCCTTTCATAGCGGATTTGAATGGTGCAATTGACGAAGAAAATATAGGTGTCAAACTTACTTGGTCCTATCAGGATGATGGTGATTTCGATTACGTTGTCTATAGAAATGATGATGATAAAGGCTGGCAAGTATTGGCAATGCTTGAAAATGATACGCCAAGCTTCCTTGACCAAAATATTTATAAAGCCGAGTCGAATTTTAAGTACGCAGTAAAAGTTATGTATAAAAACGGAGCAGAATCTCCCCTTAGCAACATCGTGACCCTTTCATTTTAATTTTATAATATCCCACAGGTTCGGACGCTGAGTAAAAGCAGCGTTCGGCCTGATCTTCCAAATCTTTATCATGAAACTAATTTGCTTAATTATAAGTATTGCCATTGTATTGTCTTGTACTGACTTGAGGTCTCAAGATTTGGAGAATATAACGAAGGAGAAAATATGGAATTGGTCGGGAAGTGTAGGAGCAAATGCTAATTTTTACACTGTCTCAGGAATTCCTAAGCGAAGCAATCCTTTCTTTTGGAATACACATGCTCAGTTTACCGGCAAGGTACTTGGATTTGAATTACCATTTTCTTTCTCCTATGGGCATAATAATATTTCCTTTACCCGCCCTTTCCTTCAAGCCGGCATGAGTCCGTCTTACAAGTGGGCAAAATTACACATCGGTACCCGAAATATGTTCTTTTCTCCCTACACCTTAGCCGGGCATACTTTCAATGGTGTGGGTGTAGAATTAGCTCCCGGAAATTGGCGAATCTCTGCGATGAAAGGTACATTTCGAAGAGCCCGGGAATTAAACGAAAACCTGGATCCTCGCTTTTACAATTATCTATACAAACGTAGTGGACATGCCTTCAAATTAGGTTATGGAAACGCTACGACTCATTTTGACTTAAGTTATCTCTACGGTAAAGACGATCCAAATTCCATAGACTTCGATCCTCCTGTCGAAGGGGTAAAACCTTCAGAAAATCACGTGATTGGTTTTAGTGGGGCTGTTAAAATCACCAATTCCCTTAATTATTTCGCCAGTGGTGGCCTCAGCCTTTTTACCCGTAATATTAATTCAACTGAAGCAGAGGATTTTCCTACCGAGAAATTAGCTGATCTATTCAAAACTAAAATTTCAACCAGGTTAAATTACGCTTTCCGCACGGGATTTGACTTTAAATACAGAAGGTTCAAATTGAGAACTTCCTACGAAAGGATCATGCCGGAATTCGAGACAATGGGCGCATTCTTCTTTGTGAATGACAGAGAAAATATCACCATAGCTCCGGGAATAACCATGTTCAAAAATCAGTTAAATCTAAACGGAAATCTAGGCATCCAAAGAAATAATCTTTTAGGCAACAGATCCGAAACGACCTCTCGACTCATAGGTTCCCTAAATGTGGCCTATTTTCACCCCAAAGCTTGGGGAATTAATTTCAATTATACCAATTTTAGCACCGAACAGACGCAGGCGGCTATCGCACTTTCGGATTCTGTGAGGGTGGCATTAGTAACGACTAATATAAGCTTGACACCTACCTATTCCTGGTCGACAGAAACGAAAGTAAATTCCTTAGTGCTCTCCGGTAACTATCAACAAGTCAATGACCGAAACCCATTTACCAGGGAATTTACTAATATGAACACGAGTTTTTACAATGCCAATTACAATATTCAATGGGTAGAAAGCGGGTGGGGAATGATTTCTGGCCTTAATTATAACATCATAGAATTAGCTTCATTTACCACCACCAGGTATGGACTCACGGGAGGGATAACCAAGAACTTTGCTGAGAATAAGATTAATTTTGCGGCAAATATGAACTACAATTTAAGTAAGATCGAAGAAGCCAGCGATGGAGCTGTTATTACTATCAGTTCCAATATTTCCTACGCCCTTAGTGAAAAGCAGAGCTTCTCCTTCTTTATTAATATTCTTAGGAACGAATCCAAACAGTTTCAGAACTATACCGAGATTTTGGGCGGCTTGAGTTATATTTATAGGTTTAGGTAGATA
>CALCSX010000163.1 GCA_937894165.1 uncultured Saprospiraceae bacterium
TTTTAGGATTCAATCCATATATATTTATAAACGAGCGATATTCCGGTGGCTGAGCCGGTCCCTGAGACGGTCCCTGAGACGGTCCCTGAGCGGAGTCGAAGGGTGAGTCGAAGGGGAGTCGAAGCCAAGGAATAGAGTGGGTTAAAGATTTTAATTCTACAGCCGGCGTTTCGACTCTCAACGTCCTCATTAATTTATATGATAAGCATTTGTGATCCTTCAGCCGATGGTTCGACTCTGAATGTTCTTATTTTTCAGGTTATGAAATTTTGTTTTCGTTCCACCTAAATGCTTTTTTAACCACCAAGGAAAAAGCGAGACATAGGTTCGTTTCACTCACCACGATCTTTAACGCAAAGCGCGCGAAGGGAGGGCGCAAAGATCGCTGAGAGTATATTATTTACTACGTAAATGAAGTTAAGCAGTTTTAATATGAAAAGCGTTTTCTTTATTCTTGGTTTATATAAAATTGAAATATTCTTCGCGCCCTTTGCGGTTCATTGCGCTCTTTCGTCCAAAAAAAGATGCCGGAGGTATCTCCGAATCGCTCATGAAACACGCTCAATGAGCGTTTATATAAAAAGATAAAGTTTCTCCAGCCGGCGTTTCGACTCGGTGACCTCGGTACCTAATATGACAAAACCCATTAACACAAAAAAAGCCCGACCTGAATCGAGCTTTGAGAGAGGTTGCGGACGGATTCGAACCGCCGTACAAGGTTTTGCAGACCTTTGCCTAGCCACTCGGCCACGCAACCCTATAAATTGGAATGCAAATATAAAATAATTCTTTTGAATTAAAAGTTTCTTCGCAAAAAGAGTTCCAATAAATCACTAAGACATTTCAGCCATCACAGGTTCATAAACGTAGCTGTAAAGCTTCTCATAATATTCTGCTGCCATTCTATTGCTACAGAAGTCAGGAGTAACATCTAAAATCGATTGCTTGACCACCTTCCACCAACCCGCAGGATTATCATAATACATTGGAATAATCTTGTTCTCCAAAGTATCCATCAAGTTCTTCAAATCAAATTGATCCTGCGCTTCAGTACTCATGTTTTCGTAATCTGCGGGTGGCACCACAAATCCATTCACTCCTTCCTTCACAAATTCAGGAATCCAACCGTCCCACGTAGACAAGTTCACACAGCCATTCATTGCTGCCGTCATGCCACTCGTGCCGCTAGCCTCTCTCGGAATCCTAGGATTGTTCAACCAAAGATCCGATCCTGTCTTCACCTTGCGGGAAAGCTCCAGTTCATAGCCCGTCAGCACAGTAGCATTCGGATATTTCTTGCAAAGTTGCACGAGAAAATTAAAAGTACCCACCGCTCCGTAATCCTTAGGGTAGGGTTTTCCGGCCCAAATAATCTGAACCGGTCGGGTCGTATTCGACAACATAGCTTCGAATCTCTCTATATCCTTTGTGATTAGATCCGCTCTTTTATATTCAGCAAATCTCCTTGCCCATACAATTGTAAACACTTCCGGGTCAAAAATCTTACCTGTCTGATCAGCCACAAACTGAAATAATTCCTTCTTCAGTTCTTTCTTCCTCTCCACCAAGCCTTTCACTGTTTTCTTCTTCACTTCCTCTTCGATTTGAGGATCTTGCCAGTATTTCTGGTTCTGTGAGTTGGTAATGCTGGTGATCGGACAAATATTGTCGTAGCTGCCCCACATTTCTCGCGCTACATCACCATGAATGACAGAAACACCATTGGCTATTCTGCTCAATCTTAGCGCGGCAAGTGTATGGGTGAAGATATCTCCACCGAAATTTAATATTTCTCGAACTTCGGCAGTCTCCAAACCTCCAAAAAAGCTCATTTTCTCCAATAAACTTACCGAATGCTTTTCATTACCTGCATCGACTGGCGTGTGGGTAGTGAAAACGAATTTCTCACGCACCCTATCCAAATTTCTCGTTCTTTCATACACTTCTAGAGCACCCGATACCGCATGTGCCTCATTCATGTGATAAGTGTCGACCTCGAAGCCCAAAGCTTCAATCAGTTTGACCCCGCCCCGACCTAGAAGTATGCATTGCGCTATTTTCGTCTCGACATTCGAGTCGTACAACATATTGGTGATGGTTCTCGAAAGCATATCATTCTCCGGGATATCCGTAGACAGGAAATACATAGGAGCGGTGTTAAAAATTTCCGGCTTTAAGTAGAAAGCCTTGGCTTTAACGATATGGTTGCTGACCATCACATCAATGATAATTCCTGTATCTTCCAGAAAATTATATTGCTTTTCCTGCCAAAGTACATCCATAGAATTATCAGATTTACGCACCTGGTCGTAATAGCCGTATTTCCATAAAATACCTATACCAATTAGATTTTGCTTAAGTTCATAAGCAGATTTCATATGAGATCCGGCCAAAAAGCCAAGGCCGCCGGAATAGATTTTCAGGGTTTGATCTAGAGCAAATTCCATAGAGAAATAAGCTACGCTCTTCCCGTATTTTGGATCCGTTTTAAAAGGAACTATTGAAGTCATATATTATAATTTGTCTGTAGTTATGTAAAAATAATTATCACAAAAATGAGGGGGCCAGTCTAAAAATGCCTGCTCGAATCCACACACATGCGAAAATTAAAAAATCAAAAGCACAAATATACGGTCATTTTGCGACATGATATGTTAAAAATTGCAAATAGTGTGGTTTTGGGGGGTTTAGGGTGGGGAATGATGGAGAATTTAGGAAGGGAGGCTTAGATTGGGTTAATTTTAATTATTTTTTGAAGTATAATTTGAAATGATTTCTTTAGAGGATTCTAATTCTCCGCAAATACTGAATTTAAAGCACATTCGAAATCTTCATGACTTAAAAAGTCTTCATCGCCCTTATTGATATCTACCAATTCATTGATCAAATATTTTTGATTGTCCAGAAATTTTTGATCTTTCTTAATTAAAATTAATTCCTCAGAAGAAAAAGCGTTTAATGATTGAAGAACCTTTTCCACCGCATTTTCTTTAAATATTTTCTTTAGAACAAGGGATATTAAATAAAATTAGTTTATAATTTCCACCAACATATCCTTTTTCTTTAATAGCCTAAATAAAAAATAAGGAGTTCAAGTTTCCTAGATCTTGGAATTCTCCAATCTATAAAGTTTTGAACGTATTTTATTAGTCTTCTTCAGATAAAATAGACAACTGCAACCAAAAGCCTTCAATTTTCCGTATTGCAATCATAAATTCTTCCATATCCAATGGTTTATTAAGGTAGTCGTTGCAATAATTTTTATTAGCACTTTCAATGTCTTTCTGATTTGAAGATGTGGTGAGCATAATTACAGGGATTTCTTTCAGACTTTCGTCCTTTTTAATCTCTTCTAAAACTTCAAGTCCATTATAAATAGGAATATTGATGTCCATTAAAATCAAATCAGGTCTTTCAGCAGTCGAAAAATCACCTTTTCTGTGTAAAAAATCCAATGCTTCCTGGCCATTTTTAGCAACACTAAGCTGGGTATTTAATTTGCTCTCTTCAAATGCTTCGAGCGTGAGTAAAACATCTCCTTTGTTATCTTCCACAAGCAGAATATGTGCTAATTTTAAATTTTCTGAACTCATATTCAATTATTATTTGCTTTTGCAATTGTAAAATAAAAATTTGATCCTTCTCCCACAGTAGATTCCAACCAAATTTTTCCTCCCAGGAACTCCACACTCCGTTTGACAATGGATAAGCCAATACCTGTCCCATCCTGCTGATTACTGTTGTGAAGCCTTTGGAAAATGATAAAAATTTTGTCGTGGAATTTTCCATCAATCCCAATTCCATTGTCTTTAACAGAGAACTCCCAATCTTTCTCTTTTTCTGTAGCTTGAATTTCAATACATGTGGGCTCATTTTCTTTAGAGTACCTAAGGGCATTGTCCAGTAAACAGTGAACTACCTGAGTTATTGGCGCCAAACAGGTTTGTAAAATCGGTAGCTTATCGAAGGTAATAGTCGCATTCTTTTCATCAATCAGGCTTCTTCTCAACTGTGTGTAATCAGTTACGATTTGATTTAGGTTTACTTCTTCGAGCTGATCGGAGGGCTTATTGGCTCTAGAGAAAAGCAGCAAGTCCAATATGATCTGTTTCATTCGCTTGGCTCCATCAGTAGCAAAATGAATATATTGATGGGCCCTCTCATCCAATTGATCCCCATATTTTCGTTTCAAATTATCCATAAAACTGCTAATCATTCGGAGAGGTTCCTGCAAGTCATGTGAAGCAACATAGGCAAATTGCTCCAATTCTAAGTTTTTAGATTTCACTTCTTCCATGGACTTCGTAAGCTCTAAATTTGTTTTACGAATAGATTCAAGTAGGGACATTTTTTCGTTTAAAATTCCTTCAAGTTTTGAAAAAAAGAAGGGAATAATTAATGAAAAAACCGCTGACATAAACAGCACATTGGAAGAATTCGCGATCCATTCCATTAAATTGTTATTATGTATTGTCTCTATAATAATATAATTAAAATGGAATAATAAGCCATAAACAACACAGAATATCAGGGTTAAAGTGAAGGGAGCAAAAGTTTTTTTGCCGGGAAATAAAAGTAAGCTAAAAATTGTTCCGGAGAGCAGATACGCCAAGCCAGGACCGGAATTGCCTAATTCTGTTAAGAGAACAAAAGCTGTTGAAAAAAGCAATAAAATCAATAGTAATTTTCGAACTTTGACCGTTAAACGCGGAGCATAGCCAACGAAAATCAGCATAAAAAAACAAAAAACATCAAACCATAGTATAAAATAAGATTCGGTCTGAAGGCATATAACTATTGCCGGAATTATTGCTAACAAACTGAGTGGTGCCAAAAGAAAGACACTTTTCGCAAAAACCACATCACTCCAATATGCCAATGTGGTGATATTCCCGTCTTTGGAGATACAATTATTCTCTACAATACTTTTTAATTTTTTGAACATTATTTTAGCTTAAGTAATGTGACTTTACGGGTTATTTATCTGCAAAAGTAAAATAAATAATTAGAGCATCCTCTCTCGTTGAACACTAGTCACATTTTAACTGCTAAAAACCCAAAATTCCGATTGGGAATTGAGACTTCCGATCCAGCTCTTTCTCTTTAATAAAAATTTTGAATGGGGAGGGTACTATGAAATAAGTTCAATGTTTTGGGAATATAACTTGAAGCGGATTTAGATGAAATATTTTTCATTCTATGACAATCTTGATTCGATGATTATTTCCTGAATATGAACTATTATTCCATCGATTCTATAAATTGCCTCGCAGTCATGACAGGCAAGCCGGAATTTTTAAAATCTTTTAAATTTCTTGTTATTATTATGTCCTGATTATTCTCTATTGCTGTGAAGAACTGAAGGGCGTCTTCAAAATCTGTGAAAGATTCATCGTTCAAGGCCAATCCTATTATTTTATCATCAAGCGGCAGTATCCTGGCGATTAACGTCAGTTTTCTTAAGATGGATTTCACCTTGGTTGAGTCCATCTGTCTCAATAAAGTATAACCGGTGTTCGCTATGGAGAGAGAGGATAGAGACAATTCGATTATCTGATTATCTGCAAGAGAAAATAATTCAGCAGCTTCCCTGTGAAATGGCTCTCTATATGCTAATAAATCAATTAAAATGTTGGTATGGACAAACACTTTTTTCATTGATATTTTTCATTTAAAAAGTCTCTATAATCCCTTTTATAATCATAATCAGGTGGCAAATTAATGACTCCACTCAAGCTTTCAACAAGCGGGGTTATTGATATCTTTTTGTCATCATTGTTTGGCTTAGTAATGCTATCCAAATAAGATTCTATCATTTTTGACAAACTGATATTATGTTTTTTAGCATATACTTTGGCTCTTTTGATGATAGTATCATTCAACCTTAATGTTAATTTCGTTTCCATAATTTTTAAACGATTGTACGTGCAAATATATTATAAATATACGTCTTCATCAAATTTTTTAATGTTTAAAGATTTTTGTCATATACCTTTATCCCTTTTTAAGAGGATAAATAACTTTAAGATTCTTGCAAAAGACCTCCCAATCTGCATGATTTGAATGTTTCTCCCTAATGCATTTTTCATTTTAAGTATTCTTCGATTTCTTGAATCGTTTTTTTCGCAGTTCTGTTTAATCCAATAATTGTAGCTGATGCGTATCCAGTCCAGCCACCATAGCCAACCAACCATAATCCTTCAATATCTAATGACTTGCTTTCTTTGGTATTAGCTTTGCCTCTTTTATCCGTTTTCAATAATGGCTTCAGATGAGCTGTGTCGTAACCAAAACCGGTGCACCAAATAATGGCATCAAATTCCTCTTGACCCCCGTTTTCCCAAATCACTCCTTTTTCATAAAGTTGCCGGAATGTCCCACTTGATACTAAAACTCCTCTTTCACGAGCTTCTTTAACCGGCGGTACCATTAGTATATTTCCTAGATTATATTGGGAGGCATCAAAAGGCTTCTCTTCTTGCTCAGCCTTGTACTTTGCCGTTGCTACATTAAACAGGTAATATCCATCCACTTCATCAGGTAAAAATTCAGGGGCTTTCTTTGTGGACCATTTTACGGAAGTAACTTTTGAGACTTCTGCAACAATTTGCGCACCTGAATTACCTTCTCCTACTACTAAAGTTTTCAAGCCGACAAATTCATCCGGGTTTTTATAATTTCGAGAATGAATTTGAAGACCTTTAAAACTTTCAATTCCCTCTATCCTTGGTATAAAAGGATTACCCCAAGTCCCGGTGGCAGAAATAATTGTTTTGGAGCTAAAAATTCCTTGATTCGAATGAACTTGAAAGAGACCATTAACCTTTGTGATTTGGACAACCTCCACTCCACGCTTTACATTCAACTTATAATGTTCTTCGTATTTGGACAAGTAATCGATTACCTCTTGTCTTAGCGGAAATCTATTCTCGGATTTTGGCATCAACCATCCCGGCAAAGAACTGTATTCAGCCGGAGAAAAAAGAGTCAAACTATCCCAAGCATTTAACCAAGCTCCTCCGTCGGATTGCTGTTTATCTAGGATTAAGTACTTGAGCTTGGCTCTTCTCAGATAGTAAGCACAAGCCAAACCGCTTTGCCCTCCTCCAATAACGATAGTGTCATAGATGTCATTCATTATTTTATGGATTCGGAGATAATTTGGTCAAAATGTTGTTTTTGTTTGCAGGTAACTAGTTTGTTGCAACAACTCCAACTCGCCCTTGCGCATATTTCTGCCTTACCTGTCCCCAAAATAAGGAAAAAAATACTAAAATCTAACAAAAAATTGAATACTCCCGCCCACTTATTTATTTACAACTAATCTTCCTCGCTCACTCAAGCCTTCTCGACCCACACCATTCCCGCATCAGGGATAGTAGCGAGCACGAAGTAAAGCGGATAGCCCGGCGCTACCTCCTTCCGTAAAGAAATGAAGGATAAGGAGGTGGCGGATGCCCAAAAAATGATAATCATCAAGAATGACCATTTGCCGGGAGGAAGTAAAAATCATGACCAAACGTACTGTTTACTTCCTTGCCTTCAACAAATAAAAATTGTAATCCGTCATGGGTGCATCCGTCCAACCCAAAATCCTGCCCATCGTCACCACTTGCCCCCGATGATAAGTGCTGTGGTTCATCGCATGCATGATAAGTTCATGCCTCGGCTGCCGAGAATCGAACCAAGGCGTGTTGACTGATACTTCATTCTCTAAATCTCGAAATTCCAAACTTCTGATATAAAGTGCCATGGTAATAGAATGTCTTTGCAATCCATCCTGAATATCTGTTATGCTTAGCCCTTCTTCGCCCTCATCAGAATGCTCCAACTCGGCTAACATATTTAACCAAAAAGCTTGTGTCTGCCAAATATGAACCAAGGTCTTCCGAATGGTATTAAAACTCGACGGAACTTCTTTATCTATCATTTCCACAGGTTTGGTAGAAAGCCATTCAATTAATTGCTTATTTGCCCATGCATTGTAATTGGCGTAGTCCACCATCAAGGCGTGCATAATGTTTTCTGTTTTTACTTCTGTTGTGATCATTTTATGTGAATTTATACTTCAAAGAAATACCTTCCTGGTGACAAGGGATTGTCAACAAGAAAAGCGGAAAGGAAAATAGTTTGAAATGTTGACGCATTAGCCCCCTACACTGTCGTATTTATACTGATGAAATGTTTACGATTGAGATATTTTTACAGGGAAATTTGATGAATCAGTCAACCTTTTATTTATAATTCTCGTCTCTCCAACTTATAAGATTGAAAAATTGAAAAATCACACAGGAAAATACTCCACTTTTCAGCTATTGAAGCAAGCCTTGCGGGGTGATGAGCAGGATTTTACTAAAATCAATATTAAGACAGGGATTTTCCTGCTTTCCGTTCCCATGATTCTGGAGATGATCATGGAATCACTTTTTGCCGTGGTCGACATTTTCTTTGTAGGTCAACTAGGGGATGATGCTGTAGCAACAGTAGGTCTTACCGAGGCAGTTTTAGTGATCGTTTACTCCGTTGGTGTAGGCATAAGCATGGCAGCTACAGCTTTGATATCGAGGCGTTTCGGAGAGAAGAACTATCTTCAAGCTGGAAACGCAGCTTTTCAATTGCTTATTTTTGGAGCTATATCATCCCTTATAATAGGTGTAGCCGGTTGGTATTTTGCAGAGGATATTTTGAAGCTGATGGGTGCCAGCCCTGAAGTAATATCGATAGGAGTGCCTTACACGAGGATTATTTTTGCCGGAAATACGGCTATTATGTTACTTTTCTTGATAAATGGGGCATTCCGAGGCGCGGGTCAGGCGCATTTGGGGATGAGAGCCCTGTGGCTAGCGAATGGTCTTAATATAATTTTAGATCCAATTTTGATTTTCGGAATAGGAAGTTTCGAAGGCTTCGGTTTGGTCGGGGCAGCATGGGCGACAACGATAGGAAGGAGTATCGGAGTCTTATACCAACTCTATCATCTTTTTAATGGGAAGCATCTATTGGTCATTTTGAAGGAGAATATTCAACTCAAGTGGAAGACCATGATGAAGATTATCGATATTTCTTTAGGGGGAATGGGCCAGTTTTTAATAGATTCTGTAGCTTGGATAGCCTTGACGAGGATGACAGCGGAGTTTGGCAGCCCGGCAGTAGCGGGATTTACTATTGCTTTCAGAATTTTGATATTCAGCTTGATGCCTGCATGGGGCTTGTCGGCGGCAGCATCTACTTTGGTCGGGCAAAATTTAGGGGCATTTAAGGTCAAAAGGGCAGAGTTTTCAGTCTTGCTCACAGCTCGATACAATGTGATATTTTTGGCAGTGGTGACAGCGCTCTACCTCATTTTCGGACATCTGATTTCAGGCTGGTTCACCACGAGTGAGGAGGTGAGTGCGATTGCCACTACGGGTTTGAAAGTCATCGTTCTGGGCTACATTTTCTTTGCTGTAGGAATGGTAATGACCCAGGCTTTCAATGGCGCGGGAGATACCAAAACTCCGATGTATATCAATATTGGCGTTTTCTGGCTGATTGAAATTCCCCTTGCTTATGTTTTAGCTTTCGTGTTCAAAATGGAAGTTCTCGGTATTTTTATAAGTATTGCTGTGTGTCATTCACTACACGCTGTGGTGGCCTATTGGATTTTCCGCAAAGGTAATTGGAAAACAGTGAAGGTTTAAGCGGCGACACATTTACAAACTTCCGCCGGCATTGAGTCGACAATTACCAATTCTCGAAAGTCGAGAAAAACTCTTCCGCCTGGAAAGTCTAATATTTAGTGAAAAACTTCTTCTTTAGAATTAAAAGCGATTTTATCCTAGTAATTTGCGGGCGAGGGTGCCCCTCTTCAGGGGGTTAGGGGGCTGTTAAGCCTTAAAACTATCTTAAATTCTATTTAGGAAAGTTCCTGATTATTGGATGGAAATTTATAAGTATCAATTGCTAAATTAAAAATTAAAGAGGTCGTTGAGCGCGGTTCCTGAGCGAAGCCGAAGGAGAGTCGAAACGCCGGCTGTAGAATCAAAAACGTTTTGCTAACGCATTTAGATAATTCTTAGATTTGTGACTTTATATAATATTAAACAATGTTGTGTTAATTTTTTAGCGAAATAAAAAAGACTTTGTGAAAATAATGGATTGCACCCTC
>CALCSX010000164.1 GCA_937894165.1 uncultured Saprospiraceae bacterium
ACTATTAAGTTAAAAAAATCAGCATGATTTTAGGAACAACAAATTGGACACCCTATGCTTCGGGGCTCCCGACTGGATTATCGAAATACTATCTCCCCACACTTCTAAAAAAGACCTCCAGCTCAAATACGACATCTACGAAGAAGCCGGCGTGAAGGAATATTGGATAGTCATGCCCGAACAACAATTAATTGAAGTTTTTCTGCTCGAAGGTGGCACATACAGACGTGTCAATACCTATGTCAAGACAGATAATATTGAATCTAATACCTTTCCATTTATTGTGGTGAAGGGGGAGGAGGTTTTTTGAATGATGTTTTCAGTCAAGAAAAAATCAAGTATCCTGCTGAAGAACTATAATATTTGAAGGTCAATATTATTTAGTAACTTCATTTCTTATTTACAAGAATAAATATGTTCTTTGCTCCCAATCGCTTTGCGATCTTTGCGCCCTCACTTTGCGGGCTTTGCGTAAAAAAAAGGAGTATTGGCGCAGCCAATAAAACTCCTCCTTAAATTATAGTGCATTTTAACATGCCTTCGGCATGATAATTTTGAAATTAGTTAGTAAGAAGAATATTACGAAGAAAAAAACAAATAAATGGATACTAAAACCTGGAAAGATATAAAAGATTCAGTTTACGGAAAGAAAGGTACCGAGAGAAGAGACGAATTGGAAAGAGAATTTGAATCTTTTAAAATTGGGCTTCTGCTTCGCAATGCACGAAAACAGAAAAATCTTACACAAGAGCAACTTGGTAATTTGATTGATAAAAAACGGACTTATATTTCACGGCTAGAAAATGACGGAAGCAATCTTACTTTAAAGACTTTGTTTGAAATAGTGGAAAAAGGACTTGGTGGCAAGGTTAATATTTCGATAGAAATATAGGAACATCCAATCGATGTATGCTAAATGTCTTAACTGGAGATTTCTGACCAGATTAAAATGACAGTCATCTATTGTATTTAGCTAATAATACAGAACTGCTTTTATACCGTTTGGTACGAAAATCCGATTCCGATCTATCAATTCGTTTGTAAAGTTCATCTTGGGACATAGGCTCAAACGATTGCTCCCTTGAGTTACGCTTTTCTTTTCTCAGTATATTTTCAAGACGTGCGACGACCACTTTTCTACTCATAATAAAAATATTTAATCCAATTTTCCCACCGGCCGAACCTGTATCTGCCCGCCAATAGCTTTCAAAACCTTCATTATTGTTGCAAATTGGGGTTTCGCTCCCGCCGAAAGTGCTTTATACAAACTTGGTCTACTCATACCGGTTTCTTCCGCTATTTTAGTCATTCCAATTGCTTTCGCAATATGTCCTATGGCATTTAATATATCATCATTATCCCCTTCTTCCAGAACCGCAATTAAATATTCCGCAATCATCTCATCGCTGTCCAAATAGTCTGCTATATCGAATTTTGTAGGTTGCATTCTCCATGACGTTTTATCATAAACCTTCTTAGAAACGTACAAAGGAAATCCACAGATGTGAATAAATATTAATAAACTTTTAAGTGTACACTTTAGCCATCCATTCCTCCTTACTCTTCACTAGCTCCGGTAATAATTGTCCCGAATATTTAACACCTTTGATCTTCCTCTTTTTAATCTCGCTTACTAATTCCGGACTTACATAAATATCTAAATCCATATAAAAGATATCATATTCCAACGGCTCAGGACATACTAAATACTTAAAAAATAACATTTCTTTTTTCTTTTCATTCAATCTGCCTCTTATCTTTTCATATTCACGTTTTGTAAGCCCTGTAATATTCTCTTCAACAATATATTTGGGGTCAACTCGTCCATTTTCGTCAAAATTAAATAGATACCCGCGATCTAAAATTTGATAACATGATTCCTCATAGTTAATACAATTCACATAGTTTTCAGCGAATACCATTAAATTCATATCCTTTCTAATCTCTCCTTTAAATGAATATGTAATATTGTTAAAAATAGTATGGTTAGGAATTTTAAATTCTTTTATTAACTCCTTCAACTTATTACTTATTATCATTGTCCTACTTGCATAAGTAAAACCAATTTCATACATATCAAAGGGTCCTACTCGTGTATCATACAGAACATATTGAAGAATATTATCCTCTGTTCTTACATCAATTAACTTATCACTTGCATTAAATTTATTTTGAAATTCGGCTTCTTTACTTTCAAATTCTGTTGCGGAAATCCCAACTATTTCTTTTCTAGGAAATGTTTTAAATATTCTCAAAGTTTTATATCTCATAATAACTAATTTACAACTCTAAATTCAATTAATTTTTCAATACATGTAGTATGTCTCCAATTTATTAACAATCATATACTTATCGAGATACTTTCTGACAACATACAATATCTTCTGCTCAAAAACTCCTGTACACCCATATTTGAGTTCACAAAAGTAATAATCACAACTTTTGTACACAGGGCTAATCATTATATACTCTTCACAATTAACTCGTGCCGGTGATTCAATTATCTTGATTTCTGACTTATCCACATAATTCAATATAAAAGGTAATCCGGCAATCTGCCTGGGATAGGTTTGGCAGATCTCAGCAAAATCTTCATCGCATGGGTAAAAAAATGACATCCTATATTGAGACCAGTCTGAAAGCGAATCAATTTTTATGGTTTTTTTCGTTAATTCTTCTTCACTATAACAGGTATTGAGAATCTCCAAATAAATACTTTTCAATTTATAATCAGAAAGCAATTTATCTTTTGTGTGATAATAAATTGCCTTAAGACTATCAATGTTAACATTGCACTTTTCTTCAATACTCTTTTTATAGATATTGTCCAACAATGGGATATTGTCTATTGGAAAGTAATGAGGATATGTCCTCAGAAAATCTTCCAGCGCTAATTCAATAATATTCTCTTCCGGGCAAGTTTCTTCTTGACAAGAGGAGCAATAAATAGAGAGGCCAAGAAGAACAAAAAGCAGGTATTTCATCAGGAGAGCTTTGATACATTATATGGATTCATGAAGGAGGGGTTTTGGTGGATGTGAAACATAAAACTCAGACCCAAATAATTTTAGAATGGCAAAATCGACATTATATCTTAAAATATTTCAATTTCTTGTTAACTTAATCATTGTAAAGAAAAAGAAAATATGCCTTTCATCAAACACAAGGATCGAGAAATACATTATGAACACTACGATCTAATTCCGCACATTAAAATATTTCATCAGGATTATAGTCCTTTTGGACCTGGATCGGATTACGCAGTCCAGGCCGTTTCTGCCGGAAAAGCAAGAGAGGACATGGAGCGTATGGGAGATGACCATATCAATACTTACGTAGCTCTCAAGCCCTTTTTAGAAGAAACTCCAACTTTGATTCCTTCATATGATTATATCATCTACGACGGTAAAGAAAGAAAATTTCCCTTCATGGACATTATTGATGCAGGAATATTAGCCCCTAACCAACTAATCATCTCATATCGTCTCATGGGAATTCTTCAAAAATATAGAATGGCTCCATACATCACAGCTCCGGTAGTAATTAAGCATCGGGATACCTTCATTGATGACAATTATATTATGGTCTATTTCTGGCACCATGGCTGTGATTTGGTGGATTGGAAGAATACGGTTTTTGAGCTAATAGATCCAATCATGGAAACCCATCAATCTACATTTTCTATTGATTCTTTTGAAGAATATAAAGAATTTCGAAAACAAGTGAGTAGAGAAAACATACACTATAGGTCATTAAGTATTGTGTTTTTGGATAAGTATGATATATTTTATGGTGACATCAACAAAATATTTATCTCTTCTGCTTTGCGTAACGAACTAAAGAGTTTACACTTTAAAAATGTCTGGATATCGGGTGGTGGATATTTTGAAACCAGAATATCCAATCATTAATTCCCCTAAATTTTTTAAGTTCAACTTGTACACTTTTTTTTAAATAAAAGAGGAACCTTCATTCATTTCATATCCCCACCCATAAATTCCGAAAAGGTCATGTGCCAAACCTCTCCTCGTTTTTTTAAAAAATAAGCTAGCCGTTCACTAAAGAATCTCTCTTCATAACTTGAAAGAAAAACTACTGCCCTATCTCTCGCTTTGTTAAAGTAAACTGGGGAAAACGTAAAGTATTTTGTATGCCTCTTATCACATTCTTCGTCTGACCTAATAACATTCAATCCGGATCTGGTAATATCTAATTTTGCCAAATCAATCTTGGTGCTGTCTGTCTCTGTCATCGTTCCCAGATAGAGCTCTGCTTTTTGGTAAGTACTTTTTATCATATTGAGGTACTTTATTTCCTCAAGACCCACTCCGGACTCTACTACTAAACATTTCCTCTTAAAATCATCAAAAAAATTATCCTGCATTGTAAGGGTAGGATAACATGGCATAGTATCAAAAGGATAATAAGGGGGCTCCAATCGGGTTGTAAGGACTTTATCTAAATCTAAAACTTCATTATGTTCTTGTGAACAAGGAATAATGAAAAATATTTTATTATTTAATATAATATTTAAAATTTCAAACGAGTCACTATTGCCCACCTCCGCATTCCTACAACTACTAAAAAACAATAATCCCAATAATCCTAAAAAAAGTCCCACCAATTTAAAACCACTCCACTTCATATCTTAAAATTTAAAGAATAAATAGAAACCACCATTCTAAATATTCTAATGCGGTCAATTCTTTTTTTGGTGTTGTGATGAAGCTATAAATTGTAACTTTTTGATAATATAAAAGATAAAAGGGGTCTCCCGACCCCTTCATTCTTAAAATATCTCACTTCCTTACCCTACCTAATCACTTATTCGTTTCGTACAAAATATTCGCTTGATCACATACTTGAGTAGTGTCAAACATAGAAAAAATGTATTGTCCCTCACTGTGAATCAAACTACCATAGTGATAAACCTCATCAAAAATAACTGATTCTCCAATAATCAATGATGTATCAGATTCGTATTCTCCGATTACTGTGAACACTCCTCCTAATGTTGCATGACTTGCATTTATATTAGCAGTATTGCTGCTTGCTTTTGTAAGCTCAATTGTGATATCTTCTAAAGATATGGTTGAACTGAATCCTGAGCTACAAGTAGTTTCTGAGTATAAACCTTCCGGCAATGTCTTAATAAAAGGATTGATTGGATCATTGTCATCCTTGCTGCAACTCTGTGCCAACATCAATACTAGTCCAAGAAGCACTAGAGTCTTTGTAAAATTCATCATTTGTTTAATTTGAAGGTTAAATAATTATTAAAAATGCAATAATACAAAAATTATAGCACTAAACTAATAACTAACAAAAGCGGGACAGTATATATTATACTACCCCGCTTCTGCTAAAAAAATATTAGTTTTTAATATCCCGGATTCTGAATATCTTCTCCGCCCGGATTATTGTTAATTTCATCAATCGGCAATGGCCAGATGAATCGATGATCATCATATGGTCGAGCTGGTATTGATTTACTGCCGTTGTAATTTCCATCTGCATCCACATTTACTCCAAATCCCCAGTCCCCATCTTCTTTTTTTACATTTCCAAATGAAACTTTAGCAGGGATTCCTCCAGTACTGAATACCGGATCATTCGCTAATCTGTGAATATCCGCCCATCGTCTTCCTTCTGAGTAGAATTCTATTCTTCTCTCTCTCAAAATTGCTTCTATTAACTCATTTGCATTACCAAAAGATCCTTCATCAAATTGCTCACTTTCGTCTACAACGGCTCTATTTCTAACCATATTTAAAAGTTCTAAAGCCTCTCCCGTATTACCTTGTCTTGCATGTGCCTCAGAGACATTCAAGATTACTTCCGCCAGTCTGATTATTGGATTATAATCTGACTGAGTAGCTACATCGCGGTATTTATTGCTGAAAAATCCATTTGCTGCTTCATCGACTAATAAGGTTCTTCTAAGATCGTTTTCTGTCCACCATGTAGCATTGTATAAAATAGGACTGATAGCGATCAAGGCTCTTCCTGGTACGACAGAATACATAGATGGCAAAGAACCATTCACACCCGGATTATCTGCAGGTGCATTCTCTATAGAGAAAATCGATTCCGTATTATTGTTATTTGATGCAAAAACTCCGTCAGGAGAATCCGTTAGTGAATACATTGTGCCATTGATCAATTTTTCTCCTTCAGTTATTGTTGCTGCCCAATCACCCTTGTGTAATTGCACTCTGGACTTTAAAGCAACCGCTGCTCCTGATGTCGCTCTTGTGATAGTAAGGTAACCTGATCTAGACGCGGGTAAATTAGTCTCTGCAAAATCCAAATCAGCTAGGAGCTTTTCATAACATTCAGCTACTGAAAGCCTTGGAGAAGCAACTTCTATATCCAAATTAGGAGTAGTATTTACAGCTAATTCTCTATAAAATACACCTTCATGAGAAGCATCAGCAGTATGATTATATGGTCTTGCAAAATGAACTAAAAGTTCATGATGGGATAGCGCCCTTAAGAATCTTGCTTCACCTTCATAAGCATTTGCTGCTTCTTCAGTGATAACACCATTGATTGCGGCCGTCCTTACTCCTTCTATTACAATATTCGCCTTGTTTATAACACCATATAGGTTATTCCACATGAATACATTATTGGCAGTAGTAGAGTTATACGTAGATTCATAAGTAATTGCATAGAAAGTGGCTACATTTAACATATCTTCACCCCTCATGTCACCTTGTTCTACATTCGCTGCGCCGAAAGGATACCCTCTTTGTCCGTTCGGGTAAAATCCACTCTGTGCCGCATCGTATACACCTACCATAGATAATTCAACCTTTGCCGGACTTTCGAAGGCCGCTAATTCTGTAATTCTATCGTATGGTTGCAAATCAGTGATCTCTTTATCACATGATGTTAAACCTGCAATTAGAAATACTAAACTGCACAGGAGAAAAAATTTATTTTTTATATTATTTTTATTCATGATTCTTCTTTTATTTAAATTAGAAAGTTAGATTAACACCCGCCAGAATGATTCTTTGCTGAGGATTACCATTGAAATCCTCACCAAATCCAAATCCTGTATTTGCATTTCCACCTATCATGGTACTGGAATTTGTTGATGTTTCAGGATCCAATCCGGTATAAGGGGTGAATGTCAATAGATTTTGAGCTTGCACATAGATTCTTACTCCTGCTAAGTTTACTCTATTCAAAATATCTGTAGGTATTGAATATCCTAAACTAATATTCTGAAGTCTTAAGAAGTCGCCCCTCTCTACAAATCTTGATGTAGCATTATTCGGCAAATTCACTTGCTGATCTTTATCCAACCACATTCGTGGAGTCTGTCCGTCACCAGTTTCCTCAGGACTTTGCCATCTACCCAAGATTTCGGTACTGTTATTGTTAAATCCTTGATTCAAAAGATCCACTCTTGTTCTATTCATGATCACATTTCCTCCGGAGAATCTGAAGAAAACATTCAAGTCAAAGCCTCCAAAGTAGAAGTTGTTATCAAATCCTCCAAACCATGTCGGTAAGGCAGATCCTAAAATAACTCTGTCTCTGCTTGGGTTTAAAGCTCTTAACTCCCCCAATTCTCCCGGACTATTTGGATTATAAACATGAGTATTACCCGTAGTGATATCTGTCTGAACTAAAATAGTTTCAGTTATATTACCATTCATATCTCTATTATAAGTCTCATATATTGGGTTTCCGTTAGCAGTATTAACCCCACCATAGTTATAACCATACAAAGATCTAATAGATTCTCCCTCTCTTATAATATTATAATCAGTAACTATATCATTGCCATTTAACAATCTCAAAACTTCATTTTGTTGGGTAGAGAAGTTCAATGATGCATCCCATCTGAAGGCATTGGTTCTTATCACTGCTGCATCCAAAGTGATTTCGATACCCTGACTTCTTACACGACCTACGTTTTCATTCACAAAGTTATTTGGAACACCAACTGACGGTGGCGTTGGTCTCTGTAGAATGATATCATCATTATCTTGAACCCAGTAGGCTAAAGTGACATTCATTCTACCTCCCCACATACCTGCATCAATACCAATATCATACTTCAACTGCTCTTCCCATTTCAATAAATTATTTCCAAAATTATTATAAGAAATACCATTCTGCAAGCCATAAGGAGCTGATCCATAAGATCCTATATATGGATAATTTCCAATGTTGGTATTTCCTGTCTGTGCAATAGAACCTCTAATTCTAAAATCACTAAATAAATCAGACAATCCTCCATCCCAAAAACCTTCTTCTGAAAGTCTGTAGGCAAAAGATGCTCCCGGGAAATACCCAACTCTGTTGTCTAATGGCAATGAAGACAAAGCATCTCTTCTGATAGATGCACTTAAATAGTATTTGTTTTCATAATTATAGTTGGCTCTAGCCATGTAAGAAGCAATACCATTCTCCTGCAATCCACCACCAATCGTTGGGGTGGCAAATGTCCCGGTAATAATATTTTCATTAAAAAACCTATCAGAAATATTCGTTACTGTAGCTTGATAGAAACTTGATCTCTGCTTCTGATATTCTTGAACTAAAACTACATTTAGATTATGAGATTCGCTGAATGTATTGTTGTATGACAAAATATTCTGCCAATTCCATCTATTTGCCGGACTATATGCCTGTGATAATAATCCATTCGCTCCCGCTCCATCCCCATGTCTAGGATCAAGAAAGTATTGATCATCAACATAAGATCCATCTAATCCTATTTGAGTTCTGAAGGTAAGATTTTCAGTTAAATTGACATCTACATAAGCATTTCCTAACAATCTGAGTGAACTGGATATCCTAGGATTATTATCTAATACAAATAATTGATTAGGAATACCATTGGAAATTACAGCCGTATTAGCTCCTCTACCAAGTGCCCTAGGCATTAATTCATCAATATTGTATCCGGTTGGATCATCCGGATCCAAGGCCAATACATTTGGATGCATACGTAAAGTACCGAAAACGTTTCCTGATAAACTGTTTGACCCGGCTAGAGGTCCGGTATTCTCTTGTCTAGTAACACCTGAAACTAATCCTACAGTCAACCAATTATTGACCTTTTGTTCAATATTTGCTCGAAGAGAGTATCTTTTCAATGAGTTAGTTCTAGCTATACCCTCTTGATCAGAAAATCCAAAAGAGAAGAAATAATTAGTCATGTCTGTTCCTCCATTCACTGAGAATGAATGATTCTGTTGAAGACCTGAGCCAAAAACTAAATCTTGCCAATCAGTTTCTACAAAGCCACCACCATCAGTTTCCTGAAGAAACGCTACAGGATCATTACCTGCATTTGTATATTTTTCATTATTGATAGTTACGAAATCTTCTGCACCTAATAGATCAAATAGTTTCACCGGAGAAGCCACACCTATATTCATATCATAATTGAATTGTGCTTTCCCTCTTTGTCCCTTTTTAGTGGTTATAAGGATAACACCATTTGCCGCTCTGGATCCATAAATTGCAGTGGCTGCTCCATCCTTCAATATCTCATACGATTCGATATCATTTGGATTGATGTCACCTAAAGTATTATTAGGAGTAAACCCACCTGTATTTCCTGTAAAAACAGGTACTCCATCGACAACTATTAATGGTTCAGTTCCTGAAGTAATTGAATTTGCCCCTCGAATACGAATCACCGGAGGCGAACCTAAAATACCTGAAGTATTTTGAATTTGTACGCCGGATGCCCTTCCGGCAAGTTGTTGAACAAAACTTGGTGATCCCATATTTGCAATGTCGTCACCTTTAATTTGAGATATTGATCCCGTCACATCGCTTTTTCGCTGAGTACCATACCCGACTACTACCACATCACTTAGCTTTGCAATGTCTTCAACTAATACAATAGTGTAGACATTTTCCGCAGTAATGGGTATGGTCTGGGTCGTAAATCCTGTGTAACTTACGATAAGTGCTTCCGCATCAGCAGGAGCTGTAAGTCTGTAATTACCATCAATATCAGTAATGGTTCCTGTTGTTGTCCCTTGTACGACAACATTCGCCCCGATTAAGGGCTCACCCATTTCATCGGAAATATTCCCTGTCAAGGTCCGCTGAGCCATCGCCACAACCGCTCCTAACACAATAAAAAAGGAGAGTAAAAGTAGTTTTT
>CALCSX010000165.1 GCA_937894165.1 uncultured Saprospiraceae bacterium
CGATCATCAGGAGATTGTACAGCCGGGAAAGCGGCGTGGTGACAGGGGATGTGACCGTGTTGAGATGATTTCTATGATTCTATGATTTGATGATGATATGATTTTCCAGAAAAAATGATTTTTATTTTGAAATCCGTAGAGACGCAATGAATTGCGTCTCATTCTAACCGCAATGCATTGCGTCCCCTTTTTATCCGCAATTCATTGCGTCCATGTGATGTACGGGCGAATCATCATTCGCCCAAATCCTCTTTAGAATATTACAACTTCATTCTTAACCATGAAAAATACATCCTAAATCCACACTCCCGCATCAGGGGTAGTAGCGAACACGAGTGAGGAACGAACGACGTAAAGCGGATGACCCGCCGGCAACCGGACACTAGAATCTTTTATTTACTCTCAATATGATATGTCCGGATGACGGGATGCCACCCAATTCCACAGCTCATAGCTCACAGCTCACAGCTAGAGGCTCGCAGCTCAAGGCTCACAATAGAAGTGCCGACTTACAACTCTCTGACTTACAACTCCCCCCACTTACGACTAAGGTCACTGAGCGGAGTCGAAGTGCCGACTTACCACTTACGACTAAGGTCACTGAGCGAAAGTCGAAGTGCCGACTTACGACTTATCTTCCCCCTCCCCTCCAAAAAAACCATGCAAATCCACCCGACTCCTCAAAAAATCATCCACCTTCTGCTTGCTCTGAACCAAGGTAACCCTCTTTCCAAAATACCCCTTCTGATGCAAATGTATAGTCAAAGTGGAAAAAATCAGAAAATTCACTTCCGTAATCTTCTTCACCAGAGGAAACGGTATCCTTACTGTCTTGAAATAATCCGTCACATAAAAATGATCCTCATCAACCTCCACCCGCCGCAGCTGCCACAAGGATATATACAAAATCCCCAGACCTAAAAGATAAAAAATCACCAAACCTACCTTGAAATACGTGCTTTTTATAATAGGATTATGCACCTCCAAAAAAAGTAACGCTATCACAAAACAGCCGAAAAATACCGCCCAAAAAATCGGAACGAATAGTTTTAATATTAATGTAGCTGATGATGATAACCTTTTCATTATTTATTTTATTTTATTTCCCTTACTCTAAAAGTTTCATTTATACTTCTTCTTTTAACTCCTCCAACTCCTTACGCGCCTGCTCTTTTTCTACCCGAATAACCAAGCCAATACTTATTTCATAGAGCATATACAATGGTATCCCAATTATAAACTGAGTAATCACATCCGGTGGTGTTATAATCGCCGCAATAATCAATATTACCATTATTGCTATTCTCCTGTATGATTTCAAAAACTCTGAACTCACCAATCCTATCTTCGCTAAAAAATAGATCAAAATAGGCATTTCAAAGACTATCCCAATTGGCAATGTCATCATCGTCATGTAACTTACGTATGATGTTAGAGTAGGTGTAGTCACCACATCAGCTACCTGATAGCCCGCCAAAAAAGAAATCGCAAACGGTGACATTATAAAATATCCGAATATCACTCCAATAAAGAATAAAATTGAACACACAAATACCAATCCCTTCGCAGCCTTCTGCTCCTTCGCATACAAGCCCGGCTTGATAAATCGCCACATCTCCCAGAAAACGTACGGAAAAGCCAGAATAAATCCTAATGTTATCGAAACCCGAAAATGTGTCAAAAATTGCTCCCCCAAATCTCGCGTTATGATCAAAAATTCCGGAGGACTGAAACACATGAATTCAGATAGATCACATATCATTCTATAAGTCCAAAAATCCGCAGACTTCGGCCCCATAATCACCGTATCGAAAACAAAAGATTTGTTAAAGAAAACCACCACAGCCACCACCGCAATCGCCACTATGGACCGGATAATATGCCACCGCAAGGCCTCCAGATGATCAAAAAATGACATCGTCGCCTTTTTAAATCCCGTCTCATCCAATTTATCGACATCAACCTGGTCAAGTGCCATTTGTTACTTATTTTAGACCGCAAATTTACTAAATTTTCTCCCATTTTTAGAATTACTTTGTTTTCAATCCGTCATCTTTAATATTCTCTACCTAATGCCCTCCCCATTCCAAACCTGAAAGATTTAATCCTTTGTTTAGTTTGAGAACTAACAACTGAAGCGAGGTCGTCCCCTTCAGGGGAATGTGGGGCGCGCGCTGCCATTTTACTTCTAAAATACTAATAGAATTACTTTGTTTTCCACCGCTAGCGCATGTTTGTAAATGTGCGGCTAAACCGTCATTCCTATTTTTCAATTCATAATTGAATAAAATTCACTGCTTGCGCAAGTTTGTAACTTGTGCTGTTAAATGATATATCGTAATTCGTAATTTTTAATTCATAATTGAATAAAACAAATTTCTTTCTACAGACACAAGTTTGTAACTTTGCACTCCTTAAAATTAAAATGAATTAGTAATTTTAGTTTTTTATTAACAGCTCACAGCTCACAGCTCACAGCTCACAACTCAGAGCTCACAGCTCACAGCACACAGCTCAAAGCTCAAAGCTCAAAGCTCAAAGCTCAAAGCTCACAGCTCACAGCTCACAGCTAATAATTAACCATTAACCATTAAAAATGGATGGATTACTTCTAAATATTATCATCGCAATTGTCGGCCTGGCAGTCCTCATAAAAGGCTCTGACGTTTTCGTGGACGCTGCAGAGAAAATAGGCCTGGCACTCGGTTTGTCACCCTTTATAGTCGGAGTTCTTATTTTGGGATTTGGAACATCTTTGCCGGAGCTGGCCGCCTCTATCGCCGCAGTTTTGAACGGGGACACAGGAATCGTCGCTGGGAACGCCATCGGAAGTAA
Source organism: uncultured Saprospiraceae bacterium (assembly GCA_937894165.1). GTDB lineage: Bacteria > Bacteroidota > Bacteroidia > Chitinophagales > Saprospiraceae > CALCSX01. The sequence continues at coordinate 2,836 of CALCSX010000165.1, forward strand.
TATCGCCAATATTGCACTCATTATTGGACTCACAGCTATTATTGCAAATAAAATCAACCTCAAAGACGATATTTCAAGCCTCGATATTTCTCTTTTACTTGGCTCGGCCTTCCTGACGTGGTTCGTATTTCTGGATGGCATTCTCTCTCGCTTCGAAGGCATTATGTTCATCCTGGCACTCGGAGTTGTTGTTGCCCACTCCGCCACCGTTGGACATCTTCCCGTCGACAATGAATTGGCTATAGAAAGAACCAAAGTTCGCTTCAAAGAAATATTGATACTATTACTCGGAATTGTCATGGTCATGGCTGGGGCAAATTTTGCAGTCGAAGCCATTATAGAAATCTCAGAGAATGCGGGCGTCAGCACCGAAATCATCTCACTTGGATTGGTAGCTCTGGGAACCTCATTGCCCGAATTGGCCGTCAGTATTGCAGCTGCACGTAAAGGTAAGCCCGAAATAGCAGTAGGAAATATTGTAGGATCAAATTTATTTAATACATTTGCAGTATTGGGCATCCCCGCACTGTTTATGAATTTAAGCATCTCCGAAGAAATGAATGACATCCATATACCATTGATGATCGTTTTGACTGTGCTGTTTTCATTTATGTGCTTTGCAAAAAAAATCAGTCGCTGGGAAGGAGCCATTTTATTAATATTTTATATTATATTCATGGCGAAATTATTCGAAGGTGTAGACTTGGTAAATTAAATCCCTTTTACGTGAAATCGAATTTGCTTTTTACTTTTATCATCTTATTCATTCTGACTTTGTTTTCTTGCGCAGAGGAAGTGAAGAAAAATGGTCAAAAGAAAGTCCTCGTATTTACTAAAACTGAAGCATACAGGCACGAATCTATCGCTGCCGGTGTCCAAACGATTACTGATATCGCCCATAAACTAGGTTTCGAAACCATCCATACCGAAAGTAGCGCTATTTTTAACCCTACCCAGCTGAGTCAGGTAGCAGCCATCGTTTTTCTGAACACCACCGGCAATATTCTCGAAGAAAAACAACGCAAGGCGCTGACGGAATACATGATTATGGGCGGGAGCTTTATGGGGGTGCATTCGGCTGCGGATACCGAGACGGATTGGGAGTGGTACATCGATCATATCGGAGGACAATATGCCAAGCATGACAAGTTGAAAGAATCCTTTCTCCACCTCATTAAAGATTCATTGATGATCAATAATGGCATGGCGGATACTTATGCCAGAGCCGATGAATGGTACAGCTTCGTCAATCTCAACCCTGAAAATTACGTCCTCATCGAAAGACAGAAATGTATGGAATCAGATACTTCCATCCCTAAAATGACACCGGTCGCCTGGGTGAAGAAATCTGAAAACGGTAAAGTTTTCTATACCGGTATAGGTCATACCTCCGAATCTTATCAGGAACCCTTCGTAGTCAGCCATCTCACCAATGGCATGAAATACCTCCTGAATATCAGATCCTAATACATTATAGATTTCGATTATTTGGGCATCCGCTGACCTCCCTGATACTTTTACTTTTACGAGACTCTATTGTTGGTCGGTCATCGACGGGCTATACATGACTCCGCTTCGCTTCGGTGCTGTCGCACTGCCTCCTTCGTCGTCATCATTACTATCCCTGATGCAAATTCCTAATTCGTATTATTCCGGAAGCAACTCATTGCTGGCGCAAGTTTAAAACTTGTGTCAATGTGTTTAAACCGCCACCAAAAGTTTGAAAATCGGCCTAAAATGATCCTCAAGCCTTCTGAACATTCCCCAATACCTCGTAGAGACGCACGGCCGTGCGTCTAAAACGCTTACATTAGTTTTATATAGTTTTCTAATTTTGATTATTGAAAAGACACTTCTGTTGGCTACTGGTGCCAATTTGTGATAGTCCATTTATTATCCCGCTCAATCATTTCATCTTAAAATCATATCATCAAAATCTCTCCAGAAGCATGTTAGTAAATTTATCAAATAATGCCAGTACAGCAAATTTGGCTACCAAAAAGCCCCGAAGCGGGCGCAATAACTCAGCACAGGGTGTAGCCTGTGATATAAATAGAAAAAACCTGGTTTTGGCGGGATTTTTGCCTGAAACCTACAAATCGTAATTCGTAATTTTTAATTCGTAATTGAAAAATGGCTCACAGCTATTAGCTCATTGCCCACCAACGAAAGTAAATCGTAATTTTTTATTCGAAATTGATTCATATCTCTCTGCTAGCGCAAGTTTGTAACTTGTGCTTTTAAAGAAATCGTTATTTTTAATTCGTAATTGAATAACCTCATTGCTTGCGCAAGTTTTTAAATTTGTCTAAAATGAACTTCCACAAAGCCAACAATCATATCATCATATCACCTTCAAATCATATCATCATTTCACTGCTAGCGCAAGTTTGTAACTTGTGCTCTTAAAGTAATTCGAAACTGAATAAATCTCACAGCCCACAGCTTTAAATCATATTAGAATAAGTTCGTAAATGTGCCACCAATATTTTACTAAAAGCCCCGAAGCGGGCGCAATAACTCAGCACAGGGTGCAGCCCTGTGATATTAATAGAATAAACCTGGTTTTGGCGGGATTTTTGCCTGAAAGAAGCAAAAATCATGACAAAACCTAGTTCTTTTTACTAGCGCGAGTTGACATATTCACCAACAATCGCAAATAGTAAATTTTAATTCGTAATTCAATAAATTCCACGGCTCACAGCTATAGGCTCATAGCTCGCAGCTCTATATCGTAATTTATAATTAAACGAAAAAGAGCACCATCCATCGACAATGCTCTTTTTGAAATTTATTATATCATTAAATGACTCCTGGCAATTGTTTTGAATTAACCATTAACCATTAACCATTAACCATTAACAATTCACAATTACAATTAATCCTCATCTGCAATATTATCGAAATCTATATTACTGATGTCATCATTGAAATTATCATTATCCTCATCCTCGTTCCAATCGTCATCATCCTCATCCAAATTTAAATCCACCTTCTTGGCAGGAGCAGCCGTCGGACTTGTCTTCTTCTTAATCTTCGTGATAACTTTTCTCTCCTTTTTAGCTGCGGGTCTTTTCTCTGTCTCCTCATCCTCATCAGAATCTCTTGAACTATGACTAGGTCCTGATCCCTGAGATGAAACACTTATTTCATTGGTATTCACCATGTCTTTCGCCGCTACACTTTTAGTAGCATGAGGTACAAGTTGCAATCTTTTCTTTTCTATCAACTGACCTGTTATAGAACAGATTCCATAAGTCTTATTTTTGATCCGAATCAAGGCATTCTCGAGATTTCGAACAAATTGCTGCTGACGCATCACACTGTTATTCAACATCTCTAACTCAAGATGCAAGCTGGAATCGTCAAACCAATTTCCCCCCTGATGATCACTCGTATTCTCATTGAGCTCAACGATTTGCTCTCGCATGAATTCAAGCTCTTTGTAAGCCTTCTCAAGCTTCTTATCTATTAAATCCTTGAACTCTTGTAGTTCTTCATCTGAATATCTGTTGACACTGCTTTCCGCCATCTTCTTAGATTTTATATTGGTAACTCAAATTCGTTGCAAAAATGGAAATTATTTCCGAAATATCAAGAACAATTTTACTATTATTATTAGTTCATTATTGGCACCTTAATTAAAATAAAAATTCAGTTAAATTCATATCCTTACAACAAAATCAATATATAATTAATAAATAATATATATAAAACACTTAAATAAGAAGTTTTAAATAATCATTTGAAGAATCTGCGAAGATTAAGAGAATTTAATAAAATCAAAATAAATTTCTAGAAGTATAGAAATCCTACTACATAATTACGAAAATTTTAACCAAATCGGTTATTATTTTATTCTTTAGAGCTAATTACCGAATGCAAATTATCGATTTTCCTTTCAATATTTTGAATTTTTGTCTCGGAATAGTTATCCACTAATTCCTTGAGATCTGAAAAATTCAAATGCGCATAATATTTCCAGATTTGCTGCACTTCTGCAAAGTGAACACTGAAAGGGGCATAGGAGGAATTGTCTGAAACCAAAGTTAGTTGATTCCGGGAGGTATCTTTGTAGACTCGCTTATACACAACCCCTTCATTTTTTCCCACGATAATATATGTTTTTCCATCCTTGATATCGGACAAATTTTCTACATATTGTGTGATAACAATATTGCCGGGCTCCATCGGCAACATAGACTCTCCTCTAATCTCAAAAGCCCTATAAGTTCCCTGAGGAATATTCGGAAAATAAATCCGGGGAAGCTCTCCCATGAATTCCGGATCGTTAAGGCTTTCGATGTAGCCGGCTTCCGCTCGTGTTTCCACTAATTCTATATTTCCTCGGTTCTCACTATCTACTGTTATGGCAAGAACACGCATCGAATTAGCATTGTGCGGCACATGTTGTATTTGCTCTACATTACCTGTCAAAAGATCGTCGAGCGAAATGTCAAAATATGCTGCAATTCTCCCTAACATCTCAATATTTGGCTCCGTACTTCCTCTCTCCCAACCACTTAAGGTCGTTCTAGGTATCATCAATTCGCTTGACAATTGTTGCTGCGATAAGTTTTGACGGGTGCGTAAAGCCTTGATATTTGATGAAAACATAGGTGATTTTTAACAAAGTTAAACATTTAGACGCAATTCAAGTCAATTTATGACGAAAAAAAGCACTTATATGTTAAATATTTATATTTGTTCGCCTAAAATTTCTATTTTTTCCAAACTCATCCAAGCAAATAAATTATCCAACATAGTAGAATTGTAGTAATGTAATATAGATGGTTCATAATTTTATTTTTAATAAGTTAATCAATTTCGGTTAAAGCGCGGCTAATGCAGACTCCTCGTTCTGCTGCTGTCCTTAATATATAAAATGAATTTTGCTAGAGGCTACTTTATTATAAACCCTTTGTCAGTAGCTTTTAAAATCTGTGTGTCATAAATTCTCTCATTCTGTTGATGTCCCACTGCGAATTGAATATTGTCAATATACATACCTATATTAGAGTTAACCCTTATGAATTTCCCCTCAGGTACTTCTATGTCAATCACCACTTTTTGATTTCGCATAGTACCCTCAGCAGGTATCTTGAATTCATTATCGAATTCAATGATATTATCCACTATTTTATAGTTATACTCCGGAATTCCTGCTACATTCTTCGCATCCTCCTTCGATTCTCCTCTCGCTCTGACTGTCTTCGAAACATGTACTTTGTCATCCTTCGCCACTGAAAGATTAATCCGGATTTTATTACTTACGATGTAATCTTCAATAAATGCAACATTTCCAAATGAAACTCTACCACCCCCATAATAAAAATTGGAAGATTGTAAGCCGATAGTATCTTTATCAATCTCATAAGTATTTCCCTCCATCACACTACCCTCAACTTTGAATGTTTTCACCCAATTGATAGTACTGAAGGCTACAATCATGAGAGCCATAAACCACAGGATAGAAGTATAGCCAACTATCCTCCTTCTGTTGTGTGAGTACTTAAAAGCCCCGGCGATCCATAATCCAATTAATATCAAAGGAATGAAAATCAACAAAAGAGAAATGATAACGTAACTTAAACTTCCTAAGGCACCGAATGGTAAAATCATCATCAAGGCAGACTTAGCATAAAATGCCGAAAATAAAGCCCCGAACCATATTATACCAAGTATAATGAGTAGTATTATCACTAGGCCTTTTCCCATTGATTTTAAAGCACTCAATGTCCCTAATACCAGATTTCTGACGAAATCCCCAAATTTATGTCCCATCTCTTCAATTCCCCCGGCAAAGTCTGTATTCATGTGGTGTTCGAACTTCTCGAACCCACTCTTACTTCCCGGGGTATTGGTCTTTCCCAGGCTGGAGAATTTTTTAGATATATTATTGAATTGTGATTCTACCTCCTTGGCAATGTTGGTTATGTTGATATTCTTGCCCTTCATAGCCAAACGATCCGCAGAATTCTTCGCCTCAGGAACTATCGCCCAGATAAACAAGTAGGCGATTACGCCCATTCCACCACTAATTACGGTAAGTGCAAAAATCAGCCTTATCCAAACCGGATCGTTGATACCAAAATAAGCAGCTAGACCGCTACATACACCGGCTACAATCTGATTATCAGGATTTCTGTATAGCTTCTTACCGGTGGTATATTTTTCCTTCTCTTTAGGCTCGAAATCCTCGAAATTTCCGGTCTTTTTCTCCTCCCTCTGATCGCTTTCTTCCTCGAAACTACCATCTCCAAACATTTCAGGTGTTCCCAGAATCTGAATGGATGAACGAACATCAGATATCATTACAATTTTCCTTGCTCCCATTTTAGATCTTATCAACTCCGCCAACCTGTATTCTATATCCGTAGTTATTTCCTCAGCCCCGTCAGATTTCTGAAAATATTTTTCCACTTTGTCTATATATTCTTTCAGTACCTGAAATGCTTCATCATCGACAGTGAATGGAAATCCTCCTAGATTTATATTTATAGTCTTATTCATGATTTGAATTAATTGTTGTGATGTTATTAATTTTAGTTACCAACTCGTCCCAGCTTTCTTTTAATTCGCGGCAAAAAACCTTGCCTTGTTCCGTAGTCGTATAATACTTTCTCGGAGGGCCACTCGTGCTCTCCCTCCAGGTGTATTCCAGCAAACCTGCATTTTTCAACCTAGTCAGTAAAGGATATAATGTGCCTTCTACTACTATAAGCTCAGCTTCTTTCAGCTTCTCAATTATGTCTGATGGATACATCTCTTCAGGATCTATGATGGAAAGTACACAAAGCTCGAGTAGCCCCTTACGCATCTGCGCCTTCGCATTCTCTAACTTTTTTACTTCCAACCCATCTAAATTTTCATAAGTCATAAGTCATATTTTATGTTTTAGTACCTTGTTAGTACAAATATATATCAAATAAAGGTACTTTGCAATACATAGAACTAACTTTCTTGACAGTACTGTATAAAAAATAGACGAACGACTATTTTTATTCTACAAAAAATTAACATTATAAGGTTCATTTTTAATAATTATATACTTACTTTTCAGTCCCCTAATATTTTTACTATGAATGTATTGACTATCGATGTCGGAAATTCTACTATTTCTATCGGTCTTTTTCAGAATCATCATTTGACCCATAGATGGTCATTTAGCACAGTGAAAGAAGCTGATACAGGTCTATATTTTGATAAAAAAGTATCCGATTTTTTTGTAGAAAGCTCTATTTCATTCGGATTGGTCGACGAAATAATGATGAGTTCTGTGGTACCTGAGATAAATAATGAAATTCGAATAGCATGTGCGCAATTATTCGATGCACCCTTCTTTCTCCTTCAACCGGAAATGTACCGACATCTTAATATGGATTTTGTCAATCCAATGGAGTTGGGAACTGACATAGTAGCTAACCTCGTTCAAGCACACAAGTCTTATAAAAAAACATGTTTGGTCATCGATTTCGGAACAGCTCTGACCTTTTCAGTGGTGAATATGCATGGGAAGGTGGAAGGTGTCGCTATAGTTCCCGGCATCATGACGGCTGTCCAGTCTCTTTTTGCTAGCACGAGTCAGCTTCCTCAAGTTTCCCTCAATAGTAAAAAAGTGATTCTTGGTTTGGATACAGTCTCTGCTATTCAGGCCGGAGTAATGAATGGCTATACCGGATTGATCCACCACATGGTTACCCTCATCAAATCTAATTTTCCCGGTGTAGTTCACGTGATTGCCACCGGAGGAATGTCTGGAATTCTCGAAGAGGTTGCACCCCATTTTAACATCATCGATAGAGACTTCACACTGAAAGGGCTGTATACTATAAGAACTATCCTCCGTCAGAGCGAATCTCAGTAAAATTCCGAAACGCAAGTTCCACGAAGTCAATTACGACTCATCAAAACGGTCACTGAGCGCGCTCCCTGAGCGGTCGAAGGGAAGTCGAAGTGTCTACTTTTGACTTACTACTCCCTGACTTACAACTAGCAAACTAAGGTCACTGAGCGAAGTCGAAGTGCCGACTTACGACTAAATCCTACCAATGCTAGCGCAAGTTTGTAACTTGTGCCCCTGTTGCTTCATTTATTCTCAAAAAAGCTATTTCCCTCCCAACTCCCTATATCTCGGACAATTCCTCATATGATCATTCACCATGCCCACCGCTTGCATAAAAGCATAAATTATCGTCGGTCCCACAAATTTAAAACCCTTCTTCTTCAATTCCTTACTAATCGTCTCTGAAAGTGGGGTAGCAGCCGGCACCTCCCGCATCGATCGAAAACTATTGATAATAGGTTGACCCTCAACAAATTTCCAAAGCCAGTCACTCAGATTTTCGCCTTCCTCTTCCATTTTAAGATATGCTTTCGCATTGCCTATCGCTGCATTAATTTTTAGTCTATTGCGTATAATTCCGGAATCTTGCATGAGTCGCTCGACATCAATATCATTGTATTTGGCTATTTTCTCCGGCTCGAAATTATCGAATGCTTTATAATAATTTTCCTTCTTCCTCAATATAGTTATCCAACTTAAACCGGCTTGCGCACCATCCAAAATCAACTTTGCAAACAACTCCTGACTATCGTACACCGGCACTCCCCATTCCTTGTCGTGATATTCCACATAAAGCGGATCGTTTCCACACCAAGTACAGCGTTGCTCTTCTATAAGTTCTGTAGTTTTCGTCATCATATTTAATTTTGAAGCTCCAAAATAATCTATTTGTTGCGAACCATATTTTTTTTATGTCTTTTATCTGCTCTTGTTTGAGGTAACTGAGTCGAAGTGCCGACTCCCCGACTTACGACTGACCCACTTACGACTAGCCCACTTACGACTTCCCACCTTACAACTCTTTGACTTTAAATCATATCATCATATAATCATATCATCTTCAAATCATATAATCATATAATCAATCAACCTTTTCCTCTCTTTTAGCGTACTTTATAAAAACACTTCCATGAAAACCATCCTGCCCCTAATTTTCTTCTCTTTCTTACTAATTTTTTCTTGTACCGAAGAGGAAAAAGCTGCTCCGCAAGCCAATTCATCAGGCTTTGAATCCTCCCTAGACACCATCAATAAACAAACCGGTGAATGTGATGGGGAGGATTCTGATTGCTATCGAATTCTGTGGGTTTTTCCTCAATTCGTAGGTGAAAATGATTTCTCTCAAACCATGAATAAGGAAATTATTCGTATTGTAGCAAGCAATCTGGATCCTGAAGGTCTTAATAATCAAAATATGGACGATCTAATATCCGGAATGCAAGAAGACTTTGAAGAATTTATCGGAGATTTTCCTGAAAGCGGTGTCAATATGTGGTTTGATGAGACGCAAGGAGAAGTTCTTATTAATAATGACCAAATTATTTCGGTCGCCTTAGAAAATTCCTCCTTCTATGGCGGTGCTCACCCAAATTCCTACAAAACATATCTTAACTTCTCTCCCGAACAAAAGAAAAAATTGGAGGTTCCTGATCTGTTCAACGACACTTTAGCGGTGGCTTTAATAGTAGAAGACCATTTTCGAAAGGAAAGAGATCTAGCGGAGAATGTTGACCTAAACGATGAAGGTTTCTTCCTTCTTGACGAAAAGTTCTTCCTGCCCGCCAGTGTAGGCATTACCGAGAAGGACCTTATCTTTTATTACAATCCCTACGAGATAGGTCCTTATTCTATGGGCGCAACCGAAGTGGTCATCTCTCGGGAGGAACTTCAACAATACCTGAAGTTTTAATTTATAAGTGAATCTCATGGATCTCCAGCCCTCAGCTGTAACAGTAGAGCTAAAAGCTCGTAGCTCGCGGCTATCGCCTCGCAGCACTGCTGGCGCAAGTTTGTAAATGTGCCTTTGATGTATTTTTCAGAATACATAGCTAACAAGTTTGTAATTTGATATCAGTAATTTTAAATTCCCAATTGGACAAATACCACAGCTAGGAGCTCACAGTCAAATATTTTCACCTAAAGCCCCGAAGTGGGCGAAATACCATAGCACAGGGTGCAGCCCTGTGATTCTAGCATATTAACCCCTGTTTTGGCGAGATTTTTGCCTGAAAGAAGCAAAAATCATGACAAAACTATCTTTAAATCTTTAAGATTTTCAATGCTGGCGCAAGTTTGTAAATTTGCCTTCTTTACAATTTATTCAAAAATAAATCTAACTGCTCACAGCCCACGGCCCACAGCTCACAGCTCACGGCTCGCAACTCACAGCTCAAAACTAAATAAATTCCCCATTCAATCTTATAAACTAACATTTATCACTATCTTTGTCCCCGGAATAAAGCAGCGAGATGAGTCAATATATAGTATCAGCGAGAAAATACAGACCAAGAAAATTCGACGAGGTAGTAGGCCAACAACACGTTAGCAAAACCCTCAAAAATGCTCTCAAATCTGACCAACTCGCTCATGCATTCCTCTTCTGTGGCCCCCGAGGCGTTGGCAAAACGACCATCGCTCGAATCCTTGCAAAAGTTATAAATTGTCAGAACGTCGGAGAGGATTTCGAACCCTGCGGAACATGTCCCTCCTGTGAAGCCATCAACCATAATGCCTCCTTCAATATTTTTGAACTCGATGCTGCTTCCAATAATAGTGTGGATGACATTCGCTACCTCAATGAACAAGTCCGCGTGGCACCCCACCAAGGAGCTTACAAGGTTTTTATCATCGATGAGGTTCATATGCTCTCCTCGGCTGCCTTCAATGCATTCTTGAAGACGCTGGAAGAGCCGCCATCATACGCAATTTTTATACTGGCCACGACAGAAAAACATAAAATCATTCCCACCATCCTTTCTAGATGTCAAATCTATGATTTCCGACGAATCCTCGTTAAGGATATCGTCAATCATCTGATAAATATTTGCACGAAAGAGGGAATAACTGCCGATAAAGAAGCACTACATATTATCGGTGAACGGGCAGATGGAGCGCTTCGAGATGCATTATCTATTTTTGATAGAATGGTAAGCAGCACTGAAGCTGACAAAAAATTGACCTATCGAATAGTAGTTGAAAACCTTCATGTCCTCGACTCCGGCTTCTACATTTCCTTGGTGGAACAAATGCTCTTGATGGATGTGGGAAGACTCCTCGAAATATTTAACGATGCCCTTTACAGAGGTTTTGACCCTGAGATATTTATAAATGGCTTAGCTTCCCACTTTAGAAATCTACTGGTTTCGAAGCATAAGCAAATTGATATCCTCCTTGACGTCAGTGATGAACTAAAATCCAAAATCAAAGATCAAGCAGATATGATCCCCTATGACCTCATAGTCACCTGGCTTGACATCTGCAATGACCTCGATATTCATTACCGCATGGCGCGAAATAAAATACTTCATGTCGAAATGGGTCTAATTCGAATCGTCACAGCCGGAATTAAAAGTACCAAAACTGTGTCATTGCCGGAAGTCAATGATGATCAAAAAAAAAAATTAGTACCACCCACGCCTGAAACCCCTGAAAATATTCTAATTTCAGAAAAAAACGATGAGCAAATCATCGAAGAACCTGCAATAGGGAATGAGCTTGATATAGAAGATAATCTAGATCCAATACCTAAGGAAGAGTTACAATTAATTGATAACAGTGAAAACGAAATTATCCTTGATGAGGTAGAGGAGGAGTCTGAAGAAGATGATTTAATCCCTTTTAGTTCTGAAATGCAAGAGGGAGAGGATTCCTACCCACTCGAATTAATGGAGGATTTTAATAACGAATATTACAACGACCGAGAAGAATACAATTTTGAGGAAGAAAATAATTCAATAGAGAAAGTTCAGGCATTTAAAGAACCTTTGCCTGAAAAACGTTCTGTTGACAAACCTAAGACCCCCATCTCAAGAGTTAAAATTAAATCTGACCTGAGTGTCGAATTTGGCGTCGGAAAAGTACCGGACTTGGCGGGTTTGCAGGCAAATGCGAGGAAAAACAAGCGAGGAGTAACGGAAGATTTGCCCAAACTTGATGATGCTGAACTTCAAAAAATATGGAATGATTATACTACCTCTCACGACTCTCAATTAGTCCAAGCCAATCTTGCCTTAACAGCGCCGGGGTTTGTAGACGAGGAAAATATTATTGTCCGTGTTGGGACCAATTTGGTGAGAAGTGTTGTACAGAATGAGAGAGAATTATTGGATTTGGTGCGTAATCATTTTAAAAGACCCAATCTGTCTTTCAAAATAATTGAAGATGAGGATCTGGCGCCGGAAGAGAAGGAGAGACCAGTCATCCTCAATGCTAAACAAAAGTTAGAATCTATGGCTAAAAAGAATCCTAAAGTTCTCGAATTGATACAAAAATTGCATTTGAAAATAAATGAATAGCATTAGAAAATAGCCAAGAGAGTTAATTTTTCTCTATCCATAAACTGAAATTTCTTATAATTCTTGAACTACACCATGAAGTCCTTCTACCAAAAATTAGTCAAACCGCTCGCTTTTCAATTGGATGCTGAGAATGCCCATCATTTAACAATGAAATTATTTGCTTTGGGCAATACGCTCAGCCTCAATTCCCTCAATTTTTATCATAGATTGACGAAAGAGGAGAGAATTAAGTTAAAAAGAGTGGTTTTTGGTCTGGAATTTAAAAACCCTATTGGTTTAGCCGCCGGCTTTGATAAAGATGGCAAATATTTTGATCTGCTCGAAAAATTAGGCTTCGGCTTTATAGAAATAGGAACTGTTACTCCTCGTCCACAATCCGGCAACCCCAAACCTCGCCTCTTTCGCTTGCCCGCAGATGAAGCTCTCATCAACAGAATGGGTTTCAATAATGATGGAGTAGACACCTTAGTGAACAGATTGAAAAATAGAGGGAAATCAGAGGTTATTCTGGGAGGAAATATCGGCAAGAACAAAGATACGCCCAACGATCAGGCGCTCGATGACTATCTCATCTGCTTCGAAAAATTATACCCCTATGTCGACTATTTTGTAGTAAATGTTTCTAGTCCCAACACTCCGGGCTTGCGCGAACTGCAGGAGAAGGGGCCTCTTACTGCACTATTACAAGGCCTATTGAGAAGAAGAGGGGAGGAGAGTCAGGAAAAACCGGTCTTGCTCAAAATAGCTCCTGATTTGACTCTTGAACAGCTTAATGACATTATTTCCATTGTAAAAGAAGTTAATTTGGATGGCTTAATCGTCAATAATACCACCATTGACAGAGAAAATCTAAAAACCTCACCTCAGAAATTACAAAGCATTGGCAACGGTGGTCTTAGCGGCAAGCCTCTCAAAGCTCGTTCCAATGAACTAATCCAAGAGATTTATTCCAACCCGGACTGCGATTTTCCACTTATCGGTGTGGGAGGAATTGCGCACCCTAAAGATGCTGCTGAGCGCCTCGACGCCGGGGCTTCCCTCGTCCAAATTTACTCCGGGATGATATATTACGGTCCTACCTTGATTCAGGATACGATATCCTATCTTCTTAAGAAATAAACATATTATTCTAAAATGTTATGGTATCCTTTTTGCTATAAAAAAGGAGTACAACTTAAATAAACTTATTCACCGTAAATGCTGCAATTTACTTAGTGTATTTATTGTTTAATATTTCACTATGCGCAGTTAACGGAATAAGTTTTATCAACTTATTAACCAAAACATTTGAGATGCAAAGAAAACAGAACAAAGAAATTTTAGTGGGTGATTTTCGATTCTGGCTGCTATGCGTACTATTCTTAGTTTTCGCTATGATCATTTTCCAGAATCCTATTTAAAAGAATAGAGGTAGGACTGTGTGTCTAAATCATTAAAAACCAATATTCTAAAATGGAACTTAATGACCTTACTTATAAAATCAGATCTGCAATATTTTCTGTCCATAATGAACTTGGACCGGGACTATTAGAAACTATTTATGAATCTGCATTAGCTTTTGAGTTAATCAACTTGGGATTAGAAGTAAAGTCTCAAGTAACTCTTCCCGTTATTTATAAAAATTTTGATTTGGGGATCGGCTATAAAATGGATATTCTTGTTAATAATATGGTTATTATAGAGGTAAAGTCAGTTAAAGAACTCCATGATGTACACAGAAAACAGGTTTTAACTTATCTAAAGTTATCAGGTCATAAATTAGGATTATTAATTAATTTCAATGTTTCCTCTTTGAAAGATAAAGAAAGCATTATTAGAATTATAAATTAATCCCAATATATATGCAACATATTCATTTCACATTTAACCGCCCATTATATTTAAAAACATCTGTGCAAAATCTGTGGGATCTGTAAAATCTGTGAGCCCAACCAAATGCCGCAGGCATATATGCCGCTCACTAACCTACTCCATGGAACATCTCTTTCACATCTGTGCAATCCTCAAGCCATTCGACTTTTAATCCAATATCACGTTTATTTCATTACTTTTAGCCTCCTTCAAAAAGTAATCTGTGCAAAATCTGTGGGATCTGTGAAATCTGTGAGCCAACCTCATGCCGCAGGCATACAAACCACTCACAAACCTACTCCAAGCATCAACTTATCCAAATCTGTGCAATCCTCCAGCCATTCGACTTTTAATCTAATATCTCTTTTATTTCACTACTCTTAGACCTTACAAAAAAATATCTGTGCAAAATCTGTGGGATCTGTGAAATCTGTGAGCCAAACTAATGCCGCAGGCATCAAAAAATTCATTTCGATATTTTCAAACTCAAGTCCAACTGCTCCGCACTATGCGTCAATGCCCCAATAGAAATGTAGTCAACCCCCGTTTGCGCATATTTCCGAACATTATTTAGATTGATTCCTCCTGATGCCTCCGTCTCGAATCTGCCGTTGATCACCCTAACAGCCTCTGCCAAAATAGGTAACTCAAAATTATCCAACATAATCCTGGTCATACCACCGATTCTCAAAGCCTCATCCACTTCCATTAGGTTTCTAACCTCTAAAGTGATATTCAACTTCAATTTATTCTCATGAAGGTAATCATGAACTCTCTTAATAGCCATTTCGATCCCACCCGCAGCGTCAACATGATTGTCTTTCAACATAATCCAGTCGTAAAGCCCAAACCTGTAATTTTCGCAACCACCCAATCTCACTGCCCATTTCTCAATCAATCTATTAAGGGGCGTAGTTTTTCTCGTATCTAATATCTTGACCTTCAAGCCACTAACCTCATCTTGAAATCTTCTAGCCAATGTTGCAATACCACTCATATGCTGCATATTATTCAGCGCTAATCTTTCCCCGGCTAAAATTGCCCTTGTCTTTCCTTCTATTTCGAAAGCAATTTCACCATACTGCACATCATCGCCATCATTTTTATGGGAGGTAAACTTCATCTCCGGATCTAAATGCTGAAAAGTTATTTTTGCTAACTCTATCCCTGCAATGATTCCATCATTTTTTACCAACAACTTAGCTTTGCTGATTTCATCCGCCGGAATACATGCCTGCGATGTATGATCTCCCTCCCCTAAGTCTTCCTTCAAACCCTCCTTTATGAATTCGACTAATTTATTTTTGTCTTTCAACATATCTCAAAAGTATTATTTCTGTTAAGTAAAGCACACGACAAATTTATCCGAAAATCTTACTTATTCTGCGGATAAACTTTAAAAAGTTAAAATTAGTATATTCTGCAATCTTATTTTCAAATCAAACGTAGAAATACTTTTACAAAATTAAGACAATATATTTGAAAATAAAATATTGCAACTTTCGTTGTGATTTCATTTAGAATAATTTGACCTAGTTGACAAATCTTCTTTGCATTCTGATACAAGATTTCCACAGCTCGCAGCTCAAAGCTAAAAATCAACCAGTAATTATTAACAATTCCACCCTTAAATTGACCATTAACCATTAACCATTAATTTCGTATCTTTGCAAAAATTTTTACCATGTTTCCAGTTTATGATGTGATAGTAGTAGGAGCCGGCCACGCAGGTTGTGAAGCAGCTGTAGCCGCAGCCAATATGGGTTCCAAAGTGATGTTGATAACGATGAACATGCAGACCATCGCTCAGATGTCTTGCAATCCCGCTATGGGAGGTGTAGCCAAGGGGCAAATAGTGAGGGAAATTGATGCTTTGGGTGGATATTCCGGTATCGTTACCGACCGCACAATGATTCAGTTTCGAATGCTCAATAGATCTAAAGGCCCCGCTATGTGGAGCCCTCGAGCACAAAGCGACAGACATGAATTTGCGCTCCTTTGGCGAAAAATGCTGGAGGAACATCCCAATATTGACTTCTGGCAAGAGATGGTCACAGGGCTTATTGTCAAAGACAGTGTCGTCAAAGGTGTAAGAACACCCCTCGGACTGGAAATAAATGCCAAATCCGTCATCCTTACTAACGGAACCTTCCTCAACGGTCTCATCCACATCGGCGAAAAGCAATTCGGCGGAGGAAGAGCAGGGGAGAGGGCAGCAACAGGAATTACTGAGCAACTTATGGAGCTGGGTTTCGAAGCAGGTAGGATGAAAACAGGAACGCCCCCGCGCGTAGATGGCCGTAGCCTTGATTGGGATGCTATGGAAGTGCAACCCGGTGATGAAAGTAAACACAAATTTTCATATACTGATACTCCCTACGCAACAAATCAAATACCTTGTCATATCACTTATACCAATGACAAGGTTCATGATATACTGAAGACAGGTTTTGAAAAGTCGCCCATGTTCAATGGTAGAATCCAGGGACTTGGCCCGCGTTATTGCCCGTCTATAGAAGATAAAATTAATAGATTTGCAGACAGAGACAGACACCAATTATTTGTAGAACCTGAAGGTAGAAATACCCATGAAATTTACGTTAATGGTTTCTCCTCTTCACTGCCTATTGAGGTGCAATACAAGGCTATGCAGGAAATTCCGGGCTTTAGAAATGCCAAAATGTTCAGACCGGGCTATGCAATAGAATATGATTTTTTCCCTCCGGTTCAACTTGAGTTGACACTGGAGACCAAGCTAGTCAAAAACCTATATTTCGCCGGACAAATAAATGGCACTACAGGTTATGAAGAAGCAGGTTGTCAGGGATTGATGGCGGGTATTAATGCTCACCTGAAAAATAATGAGCAGGATTCATTTATCCTTAAGCGCTCCGAAGCATATATCGGTGTTCTTATCGACGATTTGGTCAATAAAGGCACCAACGAACCATATCGTATGTTCACCTCCCGCGCAGAGTACAGAATATTGCTGCGTCAGGACAATGCCGACATACGCCTCACACCCCTCGCTCATGCCATCGGAATGAAACATCTCGAAAAGAGAATGGAACGCGTCAACGAAAAAGTAGAAGCAAACGCACATATCGAGCGCTTCATCAAGAATCTTAGCGTAGAACCTTCTTTAGTGAATCCGTTTCTTGAGACCATAGGCTCTTCACCCATGACTCAAAAAGCCAAGCTCAACTCTATCCTCACCCGACCTAATATCGGACTGGATGACCTGCGCACCTACGTCAGAGAACTCGACGAAGAACTGAATAAATTCGACGAAGAGACCATCCAGATCGCTGAAATCAACCTGAAATACGAGGGCTATATCCAGCGCGAGCAAGAACAAGTCAACAAAATGAACAGATTGGAAGACGTTCGTATCAACGATGAATTCGACTACCGCAGCCTCGAATCGCTCAGCCTCGAAGCCAAGGAAAAGCTCAACAAAATCCGACCCCGCACCATCGGTCAGGCCAGCAGAATTTCAGGCGTTTCCCCTTCTGATATTTCGGTGTTATTGGTGTTTTTGGGTCGCTAGGGGCGAAAAATCTCTGCAAAATCGCCTTATTTATTATCTCCGATATTAAACACATCATCCTTCCAATTACTAGGGTTATTTATTATATAATTAGAAATTCTAAGGTATTCAATTGGATTACGAATAATTCGATCGTGGAATCTGGATTGCCATGAAAAATTGAAATCTATTTTTCGATTTTCAAATGTACAACGTCCTTTATACCATCGAATAATTCGAGAGATATTATCATTCAACATTGGGTTTTTATGTCCTGCAAATCCACCAGGAATTGGGTCGGAATAATGAAAATCTTGTAGAGACGCGATTAATCGCGTCTCTACAAGATTTCATTATTCTTAACATAAGCTATTTTCTCGACATCTTCATGACCATTTTTATTTATAAATAAAATCCCATGGATGTGATTTGGCATTACGATAAATTCCCCTAATTCTGCATATGGAAACTGATTGGGAATATCATACCAATAGTAATGTGCAAGCTTTCCCGTAAATGATGTATTCATCACTCCATTTTCAATCTCTCCGAAAAAATGCCGTCTATGTTGCGTTACAATTGTTATAAAATACGCGCCATTCCATCCATAATTCCACCACTGAGCACGTGCGGATTGTATTCTATATTTTTTGCGGAATTTTTCTGACATATGTGACTAGTCAAAAATTACTATTGGTTCAATAGCTACTAATATACATAGATTATTTCGTCAGGGCGAAAAAACTTTCGACTCAAGCGCTGAGATTATTAATTTACCTGCAAATTCGCCTTATTTATTATCTCCGATATTCAATACATCAACCTTCAAATTTTCGGAATTTTCAATTGTAAAAATTGAAGATATTCAATTTAATTACGAATATTTCAATCATAAAATCAGGATTTTCCACGTAAAATTATGTAGAGACGCGATTAATCGCGTCTCTACATAATTTTATTCCTAAATGCACTTATATTATTATGGAAACGTAAGGGCGAAAAATCTTTCGCCCCCTTTTTCCTTTCGCCCCATTTTCACATTCCCTCTACTCAAACTTCAATTCCCTCCCCTTCGGATATTTTACATTATATTTCAATGTATATTTTTTCGACTCTTGAGGCGCCATTTGGTTTTTCCAGTGGACACTTTTTGTGTTTTCATTCAGAATTCCCCCATCGTAGGACAATTCCTCTACAACAACCTCCCTCATTATTGACACAGGAAATTGATCCGAGACTGAAATATTTATTGGAACATTTTTATTATTTTGAATAGTGATTTCCTTCGTGTATTGTATGATGATATCACCAGAAGGAGAATTTGCTTTTAAAGTATCGATTACCTGATCCTTTACAACGATTACTTCCGGATCAGCTCCTAAATTTATCTCAAGATCATTGGGATAAGCCATTAAACCCTCATTAAATGGTCCCTTAATTTTCCCGGTTTCTAGAAAAAGTATACCTTGATTTCTATTTGCATAATATATTGTCATTTTTCCATCTACAAAATTATAATAAATTTTAGATCCATCTATTTTAACTTGTAAGTTAGGAAAATCTTGAATTCCTGATGTAATACAATATTTGTATTCTGCATTTATTACTCTACTCTCTATTTCGATTGTGTTGGGTTGCTTGCCATTGTATATGGTGTGTTTCTTTGTTAAATAATATTCATCTGATTTAGTTAATAAACGTGAATGACCAATTATCACATCACCTAAATCAAAAGCTTCATCTAAGACTATATCCATAGTATCAGAAGTGATTTCCGTTTGGACAGGTTTTAAAAAAATGGAACTTACTTGAATTTTATCCGCGCTCTCCGGCAATTTTATTATATAAAAACCTCCTTCTGCCCATGTGCCTGTTAACAGTTTTGACTCTTTATCTAAAACTGAAATTGATGCATCAATAAGCGGTTGACCGGTCCTATCCATCACTTGTCCTGTAAGGATCATGTCTGTATGAGGCTTCCAGTTTTCTTTTCTATTTCCGGGCGAGAGCCAAATATTTTTACTTGTCTGAGGAATCAACTTTCTAGGAATACGAGGATTTTTAACAGACAATGTCAGTTTCACATCCTTCCAATCTTCACCTGAATTTTGAAAAATATTTGCTTTTAAAATAAGTTCAATCGGAGAATAAATACCCTTTATCATACAATCATAAACAGGCTCCCACCTCACATCAGAAACATAATAGGTAATTGTTATTTTTTCTCTGATTGCTTTCTCGCGGGAAATCTTAATTAGTATTTGCCCCATACTATTTTCGATTTCTTTTATATTCAAACTATGGATATTAGTGGTTTTGACGTTGTCAAATATTTGCCTCTTTTCATCCATACTGACTATTTGATAATCGAAGTTTTCAATACTTCTTCCACTTTCCGTCTTTATTTCAATACTACCATGATATACTTTCGGAGAAATACCGCTCAGAATTATCGTTGACTCACCGGCAGGTAGCTCTATTTTCACAGTCCGTGATACTTTTGCAAATTGGGGATAAATAATTACAGATCCTACCTTTGTTTCCACCTCCTGAATCGACGTTTGAGCATTTCCAATAACTGCAAAAAATAATAAGCACAGAAATACACCTAATCTAAGACTAATAGTATTATATTTTATTTCCTTCATAAATTAGCTCATATTAAATTATCTTTTTCAGGCATGCAGTACGGGCGAAAAATCTTTCGCCCCTTTTTCCTATTACTCCTTTTATCCAACCCACACCCTTATATAACATTTTAGACATATTCAAAAAATTTTACATATTAAATTACAATTCAATACCGCCAATTCTTCCTGACAATATCTTCGTAATTTAATTATTTTTTTGAATTTCCCAAAATTGATTGTACGGGCGAAAAACATTTCGCCCCATCATCATCCATTTCAAGAATATGAATTAGCGAAATATCTTTCGCCCCATATATTTCCCTTTTTTAAGAATCCCAAATTAGCGAAATATCTTTCGCCCCATAATAATTCTTTATCCAATTAAAAAGAGACGAAATATCTTTCGGCCCATCGATTATCCTATTCCATAAATTCCAAATCGGCGAAAAATCTTCACTCTTCTATTTCGAATGTCTTGAAAAGATATTTTTAATGAAATTTTTTGAAGAAACTGTCATAGATTATTCACAATTCTCGAAATTCCATTTTTGATCAATTTTTCGTTGAAGTTGATTAATAGTCCTAAATGTAATCCGGTTAACTTTAGATAGGTCATCACTTGTTTTTTGTGAACATCAGCGATTGTTTCAATAGACTTAATTTCAATCAAAACTTTATTTTCTACTATCAAGTCTGCTTTGAATCCTTGATCCATCTGAAGACCACGCCAAACAACCGGAATTGTTTGCTGTCGAGAAACTGTTAATCCCGCTTGAATTAATTCATAAGCTAAAATGCCTTCATATACGGATTCAAATAAGCCAGGACCTAACTCCACATGAATGTGATAGCATATATCGACTATGATTTTAGAAAGTTGATTTTCAGTCATTCCCTTCTTGTTAAATACTTTTAATTTCAGCGCTCCCTTAAGCACGCAGTGCTTCCCTTCTTAAACTAAGTCCCTGCCTGCATCATAAAATCTTTGCGGCTTCGCGCCTTTGCGAGCCAAAAAATATGCCCTGAATCACCCTTAAACTCCCTTTAAGCACGCAGTGCTGTCTCCCTTAAACTAAGTCCCTGCCTGCAATATAACATAAAATCTTTGCGTCCCTGCGCCTTTGCGAGCCAAAAAAAATATGCTCTGATTCACCCCTGAACACCCTTTAAGCACGCAGTGCTTTCCTCCTTAAACTAAGTCCCTGCCTACAATAAAAATAATAAAATCTTTGCGACTTCGCGCCTTTGCGAGCAAAAAAAACCGCGTGCAATTCCGCCCCTACTAATCCACCAACGTCCCTATCCTCTCCCCCAATACTATCTTCAACAAATTCTCCGGATTATTCACATCAAATACCACAATCGGAATATTATTCTCCTGACACAAGGTAAACGCCGTCGTATCCATCACCTTCAAACCCAATCTTATCGCCTGCTCAAAACTCAAATTATCAAACTTTGTCGCCAATAAATCCTTCTCCGGATCCGCTGAATAGATTCCATCCACCCGCGTCCCCTTCAATATCACGTTCGCATCAATCTCCGACGCCCGTAATGCCGCCGCTGAATCTGTCGTAAAATACGGACTTCCCGTCCCCGCAGAAAATATCACCACCCTGCCTTTCTCCAAATGCCTCACAGCCCTCCTTCTAATATAAGGCTCCGCTACTTCCTTCATCTCAATCGCACTGATCAACCTGGTATAAACGCCCTCCAGTTCCAAAGCTGACTGTAAAGCCATTCCATTGATCACCGTCGCCAACATTCCCATATAGTCACCTGTCACTCGCTCAATGCCTGACTTGTGCGCCTGCAAACCTCTGAATATATTGCCGCCGCCGATGACCACAGCTACCTGCACCCCCGCATCGATTACAGTTTTTATTTGCTTGGAATAATGCTCCAACATTTTAGAATCTATCCCAAAATTTTGATCACCCATTAAGCTTTCACCGCTCAACTTAAGCAGTATTCTCTTGTATTTGATTGCCATCTTTTCTTTTTTTCGAAAAACTAAACTAAAAATAAGGTTTCATTCCAGTGTCTGCAAGAAAACTATCTATTTTTACTCGCTGATAAGAAAGCGCCAAAGACAAGGCTTTCGAAGTATTTGAATCTAAGGAGTTTATAAGAGATAAATGACTGATTCAAATACGAGAGTAACGCAGTATTTGGCGTTTTCTTGCAACGAAAAATTTTTAACTAAAAAAAAGGAGCGACTAGCGCTCCTTTTATAATTTCTAACCTAAACTAACATGTTTGAAAGCCGTTACGGTCAAGTCCTTGTTTTTTGACTTCAAGAAGTCAGCCACAGTTTCTTTCCCTTCCGCCTTTACAAATGTTTGCTTTAATAGGGTATTCTCTTGGTAGAATTTATTCAATTTACCCAATGCAATCTTTTCGATCATTGCCTCCGGCTTACCTTCTTGCAATGCAAGCTCTTTTCCGATTTCAATTTCCTTCTCGATAATGCTTGGATCAACACCATGCTCATCTACAGCAATTGGCTTCATCGCAGCTACCTGCATAGCCACATCTCTTCCTGCCTCATAGATATCATCGCCACCCGCTTGAGAAAGTCCCACCAATACAGCTGCTCTATTACCCATGTGGATATATTCTGCAACCATCGGAGCTTCTAATTTCTCATACTGTGCCAATTCAATCTTCTCTCCAATAACACCTACTTGCTCCATTACTTTGTCGCCGATGGTGATATCATTGTAAGGTAATGCTAGTAATTCCTCAAGTGAATTAGGCAATTTTTCAAGTGCCGTAGTAGCAAATTCCTCAGCTATTTGAACAAAATTAGCATTCTTAGCCACGAAATCAGTCTCAGAACTCAATCTGATGATGATTCCTGTAGTCTTATCGCCGGAAATTTTCGCTAACACTACTCCTTCCTTTGCTTCTCTATCCGCTCTTTTGATAGATAATTTTTGTCCTTGCTTTCTTAAAATTTCGATAGCACCTTCAAAGTCTCCTCCTGATTCAGTAAGAGCTTTTTTACAGTCCATCATTCCCGCGCCCGTAGTATCGCGAAGTTTTTTTACATCTGCAGCTGAAATACTCATTGCTATTTTAATCTTTTATGTTTCGTAAATAAAATTAATTGGCTGTTGAAGTCTCTGTTTTTTCAGTACTTCTCTCCTCTAATCCTTCTTTGATACATGCAGTCAAATACTCAACTACTGTCTTGATTGATTTAGATGCATCATCGTTAGATGGAATCGGGTAATCAACTTTTGACGGATCTGAATTAGTGTCCACCATTCCGAAAGTCTTAATTCCCAATTTCTTCGCCTCAGAAAGTGCAATATGCTCATGGTGAATATCAACGATGAAAATAGCTGATGGCAATCTGTTCAAATTAGCAATACCACCGATTACTCTTGACAACTTATCCTTCTCACGAGACAATGTCAATTTCTCCTTCTTAGTAATGCTCAACGTTTCGTTCTCAAGCATCTTCTCGATAGTATACATCTTCTTCACTGACTTTCTGATCGTAGAAAAGTTAGTCATCATACCACCCAACCATCTTTCAGTAACGAAAGGCATGCCTACACTCACTGCTGCTCTGGTAGCAATATCACTCGCCTGCTTCTTCGTAGCTACAAAAAGGATTTTCTTGCCCGACTTAGCGATTTGTTTCATCGCTTTGCCCGCTCTCTCTAAGCACTGGCTGGTTTGGTTAAGGTCAATAAGGTGAATGCCTTTGTGCTCGGCAAATATATAATTTGACATTTTGGGATTCCACTTGCGCTTAAGGTGTCCAAAGTGTACACCCGCATCAAGCATTTGTTTATAACTAGGTATCTCCATTGTATTTTTTTTAATAAATTTTTGGCAATAAATGATTTAAAAATCTGTGAAAGATTTCTCGAACCGCTCTTAACGTTTTGAGAATTGGAAGCTCTTTCTTGCTTTTGGCTTACCGTATTTCTTACGTTCCACCACTCTCGAGTCACGGGTAAGATACTTCTTGTCTTTCAACAAGGTCTTATTATCCGCATCGATTTTCACAAGTGCTCTGGAGATAGCTAGTCGAATAGCTTCCGCCTGCCCCTTAAATCCACCACCTTTAACATTTACCTTAATGTTATAGATGTTATCACTATTGATAGCTGTAAAAGGCTCAGTTACCTTCCCTACTACGTGCATTTGTGGAAAATACTCCTCCACAGTTTTACCATTTACGCTGATATTTCCATCACCTTTGGTAAAGTATACTCTCGCTACAGAAGCTTTTCTTCTTCCTACTGCATTTATCATTTCCATAAATAATTAGAATTTTAATTGTTCCGGCTTCTGCGCTGCATGTGGATGCTCAGTACCTGTGTAAATGAATAATTTCTTGATTAATGCATGGCCCAATTTTGTCTTTGGAAGCATTCCTCTCACCGCCTTCTCAACGATTCTCGTAGGGTGCTTATCCATCATGTTCTCAGCCTTCACAGACTTCTGACCACCAGGGTGCAATGAGTAACTCAAATATGTCTTCTGAGCCATTTTATTTCCCGTAAATCTGACCTTATCTGCATTGATTACGATCACATAATCCCCGTTATCAACGTGTGGAGTGTAATCAGGCTTATGCTTGCCTCTTAAGACGTGCGCTATCCTTGAGCACAGTCGTCCAACTACCTCGCCTTCAGCGTCAACTACATGCCACTTATGGGCAGCATCTTCTTTTCGAAGGGATTCAGTTCTGTAACTTAGTGTATTCACTTTTCCTGCTTTTTAATAATAAAATATTCTTTTGCTAAAATTGCAGCGCAAAGGTAAATTTCTTTTATTCAATATCCAAGCTTTTTTTGAAAATATTTTCACACCACCCCTCGTAACTCATTGAAAAACAGTAAAAATTTCGCTTATTTTCTAAACTATCTCTAAATGTAAGGGCGAAAAATTTTTCGCCCCTCTTTTCCTACTGCTGGCGCAAGTTTGCAACTTGTGCCTTTAAAGTATAGGGTATGGGGCGAAAAATCTTTCGACCCCTCTCTTCCCACTGCTGGCGCAAAAGTAAGGGCGAAAAATCTTTCGCCCCATCAATCATAATCATATAATCATATAATCATATCATCTATCCCGGGGCATCCCGCCGGCCGTGCCACCCACCCCTCTCATCCGATCTATTTCCACTGTCCGGCCGCCGTCGGGTCATCCGCTTTACTTCGTGCTCGCTACTACCCCTGATGCAGGTTCCTGTCCACTAAAACGATTATACAAGAAAAACGATCATTCGTATCACGTAAGGGCGAAAAATCTTTCGCCCCCTCAATTCCCACTGTTAACGCAAATTTGTAAATGTGCGCCCTCGGCAATCCTAAGATCTATTATTATGAGAGATTGGCAAATATGTATCCCCCTATTCGTGAATACGTGGCAAAAAAAAAGATGCCGCAGGCATCCAAAATCTGCACTCTTCTGCGAAATCTGTGGGACCTTAACGTATGCCGTCGTCATC
Source organism: uncultured Saprospiraceae bacterium (assembly GCA_937894165.1). Lineage (GTDB taxonomy): Bacteria > Bacteroidota > Bacteroidia > Chitinophagales > Saprospiraceae > CALCSX01. The sequence continues at coordinate 28,679 of CALCSX010000165.1, forward strand.
CCCCGCACCGCTCTCCACGCCGCTCAACGAGCCGATAGGCGTTAGAACCTAGAACAGCCGATAGGCGACAAAACGTAGAACAGCCGCTAGGCTACAAGACCTCCCT
>CALCSX010000166.1 GCA_937894165.1 uncultured Saprospiraceae bacterium
CTTCAATGATGCCCTCAGGATCTAAACCGTTCGTAGGCTCATCTAAGATTAATACTTCTGGATCGCCGATCAATGCCGCTGCAATCGCTAATCGTTGTTTCATACCATAAGAATAATTGGCAAACTTGCTTCGACCTCTTTCCTTCAAGTTTACCAAAGTTAAAATCTCCTCGTAATTGGGATTTTTAACCCCTCGAACATGAGCAATAACTTTTAGATTATCATAGGCATTGAGGTAAGGAAAGAAATTCGGCGTTTCAAGGAGAGCGCCAACTTTAGTCAGCATTTCGTGTGATTTACCTTCACCAAACCATGAAAAATCACCTCCATTGGAGAAAATTGTCCCTAAAACTATACCCAAAGTCGTAGTTTTGCCACTTCCATTGGGCCCTAATAAACCGAAGGTTTGACCTTTTTCTATCGATAGGTTCAAACCATTCAAAGCTTTCAATCCTCCGTAATTCTTGGATAAATTATTAATCTCCAGTACAGTCATAAAATCTATATTTTTTCGATGGAAGAATTTCAATTCTACCGGATTGAAATTTCATAAATGAATTATAAAATAAATATAAACTTTTAATGAGTAATCTGTTACTCTATTTAGATAAAACTATTTATATCAGCGACCAACACACGCGTAGTTCTCCTATAAGTTAAATTATATGAAATTAATTATTGAAACTACTGAAATACCGGGGAACTATATTGATGTCTCTAATATGTTTGATGAAAACCTATTCCAATATTTGCTGCCGCAATTCCCCCCCTCCAAAATCGAAATATTCGAAGGAAGTAAGAAAGGAAATATCGTTCAACTCCAGATCGGTCCCTTGCGCTGGCAATCCATTATCACCCATGATGAAATTAATGAAAGTGAAGCATTCTTTATAGATGTAGGCAAAATTTTGCCTTTTCCTCTAAGATATTGGAAACACAAACATATTGTCAGAAAAGTTGACGAAACTAGTTGCTCGATCATAGATGACATGGAATTCTCCTCTGGAATCAAAATGATTGATTATCTAATTTACCCTTTTATGAAATCAATGTTTTCAAAAAGAATTAAACAATACAGAGCATATTTTTCAGAATAAATGCCTAGTTTTTCTTGAAAGGATTGATCTTTTTAAGCCTTTCCTTCGCATCATCAACCGTTTTATCGTCAATCTTGTCTTTTAATTTATCTTCCAACTCTTTTTTAGCTTTCTGTGCTCGTTCGTCGGTTTCCTTTTTTATCTTCTCTTTGGCTTCGTTGACGATTTTCTCTGATTCTTCCTTGGCCTTCTCTGTGATTTCGTCTTTAGCTTTCTGCACTTCATCCTCAACTTTATCTTTAATCTGTTCCTTTATTTGATTTTTCCCTTCGCTCAGACCGGTTGGCACAACACGAACGGTAGGAGACTTAATGCTTCCTCCAAGAAAAATATCCATTAAAATATTATCTCCCTGAGCAATATTAAAGCCTTTTTTAGATGCTTCTTGAGATAACCAAGTAATGCCGGTATTGACAGACGACCCAATCTGAGATTTTTCAAGCAGAGCTCTAGGGATGTCAGCATTTAATTTATAATCTATATTCTGTGTCAAGGAATGATTTCCACTAACCACCATTTTAATATCTTGAAATTCAAAATCGAAAGGAGATATCTTTACTAAGCCATTACTCACCTCGAACCAATTTTTAGAGTCCTTCAATCGAATTGTATTAAAAATGTTGGTATTTAATTTCTGACCTATTGCATTCAAAGGCTCAAATTGATTGATAACAGCGTTGATTGTCTGAAGAAATCCGCTTGCAGATAAGGTATTAAGATCAGGCATCATATTGTCATTCAAATTACCTTCCATAGACATGGTGGAATTAAATCGTCCATTGATATTTTCTGCAATAGGAGCCAATTGTTGGAAGGTATTCACAGATTGGAATGCTGATTTAAATTCTATTGATGATAATTCATATTCGAATTTAAAGCTAGGCTTGCCGTTAAGCGGGGTAGAATACAATCCATTAATCTTTATTCTTCCTCCTAATCCGTTCGCTGTAACATTCTCCAGAGCAGCCTCTCCGGCATCGACTACAACAGCTCCCTTAACATTGCTCAAAATCATTTCCCCATACTTAACTTTACCAATATTGGCATTCATGACCATTTTGAATTCTTGGGGGACTCTGATGATTTCTTCATCTTCGCCTTCAGTAGTGGGAGCAGTTTCTGTTTCAGAATAGAAGGAATCCAAATCAATCATGGGAGAGCTGAAATTGATAATACCTTCCAAAACTTCGCCATAGAATAAGTATCCGTATAAATTATTGATTTTACCATCAATATTCATGGTATTGCCACTGTAAATCATGCTAAATTTATTGATAATGACATTTTGGGGATTTACAGTACCATTAAAGACCAGATTACTTATATCAAAACCGGTATATATCAAATCGTCTACACTCGAATTTATCGCCAAATTAAATCTATCAAACGGAACTTCTTGAGTTTCGGAAACAACCGCACTTTCATCAGAATCCATCATATTCATCATTTCATCCATATTGATTTTTGATGAAGTTGTTGTAATAGAGCCTCTGACTTTGCCTTCCTCACCCAAATATGCCAAATAGTTGTCTATTTCAACATTCCCGGCAATATCACTATCTCCGAAATTGATAGTCGTCTGCGGAATGGATAATTTATTAGGGCTGAATATCATTTTAGTATTATCAACTGTCACGAAAGGGTAGGTTGCGTATCGAACACCAAAATTATTTAATGAAGCCTCACCTTTAGCTACCACCGCAGCATAATTCCCGGCATAAACATCATCCAATTTAAAATTGAAATCCCCATCAATCCTGAAAAGTCCTCTCAACTCATTCATATCCTCAAATGGGTAAAATTCCACAACTTTTGCCAGATTTAAACCACCTTTCAATGAAGCGGCAATTTGCATATTGCCGAAAATCTGATCAACATTGAATGAAGATTCGAATCTCTCACCGGCTAAGACGAAATCCAGTCTCGAAGCATTCACATTTAATGCTTTTAAATCCGGAGTAGGATTTTTAATTTTCACATCAGCAAAGACGCTTTCGAGTTTTTCTGACATGTTGGCATATTTAAATGCCCCATTATCAATCTCTAAATTTAAATTAAACAAAGGGTAAGTTTCATTGATAGCATTGTAGGATCCGATAGCGTCTGCTTCAAAAGTCAGATTTCCGGAAGATTCTATATCTTTAAATTGATCGCCATAAATTCCGGGGATCAAACTCATTATTTGACTGAAATCGTTGCCTTTATTCTTCATTGCCAATTCCATGTTGATATCTTCTTCAGCAAGATGCACCCAACCATGAAAATCCAACAAAAGCGTATTTAACATGAAATCATTGTGATTAATATAATACTTCGAAGAATCCAAGTTCAAAACAAACTGCCCATCCTGACTTATAGTAGCAGCATTTAAGTATCTGATACCTTCGTAGTCAAATGTAAGTGAATCCACAACCGTATTAGTCGTAAAATCCGCTATACTTCCATCATAATTTCCACTTCCTGAATGATTCAATTGCCTGATTTGAGCATTCATTCCACCCGCTAAATCAACATAGTGAATATTAGTATTTCGGATCGAATAGTCCTTCAAATTAATTCTAAATTCAGATTCCTCTTCTATAACTAGTGTATCCGGTTCACTAATATAAATATCATAATTGGCCTCACCCTCCGGCAATACTAAGACTTGAATATCAGCACCGAAAATGTGGAATGATTTTAACTCAATATCACTCTGGTCTTTAATCAAGGAAATTAGGTCAAAGCTCAGTCTCACTGACTCTGCCCGCAATAATTCAATTCCTTCAAATTCACCTAAACCTGTGACACTTAGGTCATTTACTGACAATCCTAGATTGGGAAATGACCTTATAAGCGAGATACTTGTACTCTCAAAATTGACTTCCGCATCCAAACTCTTATTCAAAGTTTCCTTTACAGCATTTTCTATCTTACCTTTAAAAAGGAAAGGTATAGAAATTAGTATAATCAATAAACTCACGAAAACTATTGCAAGAATTTTAAGAACTTTCAAAAAACGATTTGGCTTCGCCATTTTTTATATATTTATATTTTAATAATTATCGATGCTCACACCTTTGACTATAGATATCCAAAGTCTTTCATTTTCGTATAACGCAAATTATAAGCACTACGTTTTCGAAAATGTAAATTTATCTGTAAAGGAAGGAGAAATATTACTTTTACAAGGAAGTTCCGGCTCCGGAAAATCCACCTTATTGAAGGTGATTGCGGGATTAGCTATTAAAAACTCAACGATTACTGGAGATGTAGTTTATAAAGAGACATCAAAATTTAAGGAAATTTCAATAAAAGATAATTCATTTACAATAGATTATCGAAATAAATTTGTCAGTCTTATTTTCCAAAATAGTATAAGCGCCTTTTTAGATGAAATGACTGTTTTTGATCAATTAAAACCCGGATTAAAGAATCGGCTTGGTTTAGACGACACTGTTTTATACACTGATTTTTCAAATTATATCCAAGAATTTGGATTCTCGGCACAGGATGAAGTACTTAAACGACGACCTAATCAGCTTTCGGGCGGGCAGTTGCAGCGTCTGGATATTGCTTACTCACTATTTACAGGATCAAAAGTTCTATTGCTTGATGAGCCACTAACGGCTCTGGATGAAGATAATTATTATTTGATTATCGACAAAATATTGGCTTTCAGCAGGGGGGGAGGCATAGTAATTTTGGCTTCTCATGATTTAAAACTGGAAAAAATTTTAGAGGCTAGAACATATAATTTAGAAGAAGCTAGATTGAATACCGACTTAGATCGTAATAATTCTCTTGCGAATTTATTGAAATTAAATCAATCATCTAAGCTACTTTATTTAAAGGCTTCATTATCAAAGACATTTTCCGCTTTACCTATATTCCGGAATATAGAAATAGAATTGAATGATTCAATTTCTTTTCTTGGAATAACCGGTGAGTCCGGGGCAGGAAAAACAAGCTTGCTGAAAATTCTGGCGGGTATTTTACCCCCAGATGTAGGGTCGAAAATTGAATTTTCAGGAACCTCTAAGAAAATTGAAATGATATTTCAGGCTTCACCACAATCTCTAAATCCAGCCTACACCTTAAAAAATATTTTACAAAATACTAGGTTGGGTGGGAACCAAGAGCTCGTTCCACTACTTCACGCATTTCAATTGGACAGAAACTTATTGGAAAGAAAGCCCGGACAGCTTTCGGGGGGACAAATACAGAGGTTTTGCTTGTTAAAAGCACTTTTGAATCAGCCGGATTTGCTTTTGATGGATGAACCTTTGGTGGGATTGGATGATGAAAACAAAATTAAAATTATCCAAACCCTACAAACTATCAAAGAAAATATTAAAATTAAGGTAATTATTGTTACTCATAGAGTGGAAGAAATTCAAAATCTTTTAGATAGGGTAATAAAGCTATAGAGTATTAATAATTAATTATTATTTTATCGTATAAGAAATTTACGGATTCAAATTATTTTTATTATATTTGTACCAAACATTTTCAGAATGGCAATATCCATCAAAAACAAAAGAACTCATATTAGTCTTCTCCTCATAGCAGGTTTTGTTGCTTTGATATTATCTATAGCTTTTTACAATACAGGTCATTCGACTACAATTACAGGTATTATGGCAAATATTCCTGCCATGGAAAATCCTGAAAATTCGACCTCTACCTTGAACAATGAATTTATGGTGGAACTTGTCAAAACGCTATGCAAGAAAGTAGTGTCATTTATCTAATCGTTTGATATCCCTATTTCCATTTATATATTCTGTAGCAGACATCTGCCTTTTTCCCTCAGGTTTTATTTGTAATATTTCTAATAAAGTATCGGAACACTTTACAAATAACCTTTTGTCATATACGATAAGAGATAGATTCTCAATTTCACCAAATGTTTGATCATTCACTGTCATATCATATCTGGTTTCAATAATTTTTATTAAAATATCATTTTTCTTGAGCCATGCATTCGGAAAAGGATGAAGACCTCTTACTAAATTATGCACTGCAAGGGCAGACATATGATCTTTGATTTCTCCGGTTTCGAAAAAGATCTTAGGCGCTTCACTAACCTGGGAAGGGTCTTGTGTCTTAGGTATATAATCTCCACTTTCTATATTATTTAGGCTTTCCACCAAAAGATTCGATCCTGCTATTTTCAACCTGTTATAAAGTTCACCCATAGTTTCGTTTTCACCTATGGCGACTTTTTCCTGAAGGATGATTTTGCCGGTATCTATTTCTTTCTCAATGAAGAAGGTTGTGATCCCTGTTTCCTTTTCCCCATTTATAATCGCCCAGTTGATCGGCGCCGCACCTCTGTATTTTGGCAACAAACTGGCATGCAGATTTATTGTACCAAGTTTAGGCATAGACCAAACCATTTCAGGAAGCATTCTGAAGGCCACCACAACAAAAAGGTCCGCATTAAAGGAACGCAAATTCTCAATAAAGGATTTTGATTTTAATGACTTGGGCTGCAATAATGGGATGCCATTTTTTACTGCAAATTTCTTGACATCACTCTCAATGAGTTGATTTCTTCCTCTTCCTCCAAGTTTATCCACAGAAGTTACCACAGCAACCACATCGTGGTCACTGCTATGTATCGCTTCCAAAGAAGCTACAGCAAAATCAGGGGTTCCCATAAATAATATTCTCATAATTCAATTTGACTTTATCTGAAAAATTATATATTTTTACAAAAATAACATTTTATGAATATCAAACAGTTTTTAACAAGTTTACCTGAAAAAGTTCATCCCGCAGCAATAAAAGACGTCAACACATTATTTCATTTTGATATGGGAGATGGGCCAGACGATAAATATACAGTGGAAGTAACAGATGGCAATGTAAAGGTAACGGAAGGTCTGAATGGAGATCCTAAATGTACTGTAAAAGCCTCAGAGGACACCTTAACTAGGCTAATAAATAAAGATCTTAACCCAATGACAGCAATGATGACCGGTAAAATAAAGATTTCAAATATCGGAGAACTTATGAAACATGCAAAAACGTTGGGAATTCTTTAAAAATTAAACACGACCCCTACACCTGAGCCCATTGGACTTAAAACAGGTTTGATTTTCAATGATAAATCTTCGCTGACATCAAAGGTTTTAAGATGCGCATCAACTAATGCTTCAGTGGCAATAAATAAATAGCCACCGACTAATAGAACGTAGGATAACTCTAAGCTACTTCGGTAGGAATCAGAGATCGATTTTAATTTTTCCAAAGAGGTTATTGTATTTTCAAACTCGTCAGGAAGTTCCATAACTCTATTTTCATAGGCTGTTCTAAATCTCCTGTATTCTCGCGTATTGAAAATTACGCCATATCCTGCCCCTCCTAGGATCGCATAAGCAAAAGGAAGCTTCCAGTAGCGCTTATTATAAATTTGTCCACCTCCCGGAAAAATCAAGCCAATAAAAAATGCTTTTCTGGGATTGATATAATCATGTTTGAAGAAATGACCAACACCTTGCCATTTTCTCTCATCCATTAAAGTGTCAGTATTTAGAGAATCTATTAATAAAGAATCTACGATTAAAGAATCTGATTTCGGTATAGTATCAATTGTAACTAAGGTATCTATCTGAATACTATCATTTGGGGGTTGAGCTTCAATAATCAGCCCCATATCGATGCTATCCTGTCTATTGGGTATACCTAATCTTTGTCTATCATTAAATTCCTCGTCCGAAATTGTATCTCGGTCAACTTGTGCATTTAAATCTGCCAAGCCTAAAAACAGAATTCCGATAAAAATTATCAAAATCCTAAAAATATTATATTTGTTGCTGAAGTTATTCATTGATTATATCCAACAATCTATTCAAATCATCATCAGAACTGAAAGAGAGAACAATCTTGCCTGAACCATTGGGATTGCGTTTCATATCCACCTTCATGCCTGTAATAGCGCTTACCTTGTTATTAAAATCCCTGTATACATCCGGAAGGCTTGCGCCTGTTGGGGCTTTCTTAACTTTCGGTGTATTGTATCTTTTAATAAGATTTTCGATTTCTCTAACAGAAAGTTGCTTGGTAACGGTTTCTTTATAAATACTTAATTGTAAAGCAGTATCATCGATACCTGCAAGGGCTCGTGCATGCCCCATGGAAATGAGTTTTGTTTTTATGCCGGACTGAATATCCGGTGGCAATTTAAGAAGCCTCAGGTAATTAGTAACGGTACTTCTATTCTTATTCACTCTTTCACTCAGACTCTCATGCGTCAAGGAACACTCGTCAATCAATCGCTGAAGACTCAAAGCAATTTCAATGGAATTTAAGTTCTCTCTCTGAATGTTTTCCACCAATGCCATTTCCAGCATCTCCTGATCATTGGCTGTCCTGATATAAGCAGGAATTTCTTTTATCCCGGCCATTTTCGAAGCACGTAATCGTCTCTCACCTGAAATCAATTGATAGGCGTCAGAACTTAATTTTCTAACCGTTATGGGTTGTATTAAACCATGACTTAATATGGAATCCGACAATTCCTGCAATGCTTCCTTATCAAACTCAGTCCGTGGTTGAAAAGGATTGATTTGAATATACTCCAAGGGAACATTAGAAATACTACTTAGGGTCGTTTTACTTAATTGTTGCGTATTATCATGGTTGTGATCCTCCTCATTCGATGAAAGCAAAGCTCTAATACCTTTTCCTAACTCTTTCGTTTTTAAACTTTTAGCCATTCTTATATATCTTTAATTATACCTAAATTGCTTGGACTGGCTTTGATGATTTCTCCATCTCCAATAATTCTTTTGCCAAATTTAAAAAGTTAATCGCACCCGTACTGCCCGCATCATAGAGAATAACAGGAACATGTGCGCTGGGTGCTTCAGCAATTTTTGAATTTCGATGTATTATTGTTTTAAAAACCACATCTGATAAACCACTTCTAACTTCATCAACGACAAGATTGCTTAATCGCAATCTCCTGTCATACATGGTTAATAATATACCTAAAATGCTTAATTCCGGATTTAATTGCTTTTTGACAAGAGCAACAGTACTTTTTAACTTATTCAATCCTTCTAAAGCAAAAATTTCACATTGTACAGGAATAATTACATTATCCGCAGCAGTTAAGGCATTGACTGTAATAATTCCTAAAGAGGGCAAACAATCTATGATGATATAGTCATAATCGTACTTGATAGTATCTAAAAAGCCCTTCATCACATATTCACGTTTGAATCTATTCACCAGCTCTAATTCTGCTCCCACTAAATCAATATTAGAGGGAAGAATAAACAAATTAGGTGTGTCCGTTTCTAAAATACAATTTTTGGGATCCTCATCATTGATTAAACAATCGTAAATGCTTTTCTCCAGTTTTCCAAAATCTACACCTACTCCAGAAGTGGAATTGGCCTGCGGGTCAGCATCAACTAACAAAACCTTCTTTTCCAGAATAGCCAAACTGGCAGCAAGATTGATAGCTGTAGTTGTTTTCCCGACACCTCCCTTCTGATTAGCAATTGCTATAATTTTACCCATCTAAATTAAAATTCTAATTTTTCACCAATTCTCATCAAAATCAAATCTTTATCCTTTTCCTTAAACTGTTTTTTCGCCGCATCCGCATCAATTTTAATATACCCGAAAGTATCATAATGGCAGCCGATTATTCTGCTACAATTTAAGAAGTCACTTGCAAATATAGCTTCATTTATATCCATCGTGAAATTACTCCCGATAGGAAGTACGGCAAATGTCAATTCAGAAAATAATAAAGGAATTAACTTCATATTCATGTCTAAGGAAGTATCACCGGCAAAATAGAAATTACCTTCAGCATTTGAAATTACAAAACCACCGGGATTACCGGCATAAGTTCCATCAGGAAAGGAGGAAGAATGTATAGCAGGTGTGTATTTAACAGCTCCAAAATCAAATTTCCATGAACCACCATGATTCATTGGATGTACTGTATAGCCTTTTTTCTCAAAATAAGTCGCTACTTCATAATTGGATACAATAACTGCATTTGTATTGTCTGCTATAGCCTCCACATCAAGAATATGATCTTGATGTCCATGCGTCAGCAATATATAATTTACTTCAATTTTGGAAACATCGATTGATTTTGCCAATTCGTTTCCACTTATAAACGGATCTATAATGATCCTTTTTCCCGCAGTTTCAATCAAAAAGCAAGAATGTCCATAATACGTGAGATTCATAATTAATTTTTTTATAATTTATTATATTCCAACCGTCTAAATATAATCTTAGTTTAATTTTAACCGGTTTTATACTGAGTACACATTAAAGATTGATCAAAATATGGGTGAATTATGCTTTAAATTGCAAAGGTACAATTTCATTTATACTTTAATGATATCAAGTTTGTTGTTTATAATTTAAAATGGTACTAATTGATTTAAATATTCAAATATGAGTATACCTAAAACATTAAGGAGAATAAAAATTCAATGTATTATTTCTATAAAAGTAATTTTGTGATGACATTTTTACCTTAATTTTGATTTAGTATTAACAATACGGTGCAAACCTTAAAATCAAATTGATGTTAGATGTCTGAATCCAATCCAAAAAAGGTTAATTGTATGTCCCAACAGGTTCATTTTTATGATTTAGGCAAAATAGATTACGCAGAAGCCTGGGATATTCAATCTGAGCTACAGCAAGATTTAGTTAATAAAAAAAGAATCAATAGAGATAATTCTGATCATTCAACCCATCACTATTTTCTTTTTTGTGAACATAATCCTGTTTACACTTTAGGAAAATCAGGAAAAATTGACAATTTGTTACTTAATGCTGCACAATTGAAGGACAATAGTGTAGATTTCTACAAAGTCAACAGGGGAGGAGACATTACCTATCACGGCCCTGGTCAGGTAGTTGGATATCCGATTTTTGATCTGGATTTCTTCTTTACAGATATTCATAAATATGTCCGTTTAATAGAAGAGGGCATCATTCAATTATTAAAATTATATGATATTGAAGCCACCAGATATACCGGATTTACAGGAGTATGGCTTCCACCTGATAAGAAATCACCCTTTTGGCGGAAAATATGTGCTATCGGGGTACATTTAAGTCGATGGGTAACGATGCATGGCTTTGCTCTTAATGTAAATACTGAATTGGACTACTTTAAGAATATAATTCCTTGTGGCATCAATGATACTGATAAAATGGTTACCTCCATTTCACAAGAATTAAAACAAGAAATCAATTATACCGAAGTGAAAAATAAACTTATTCACATCTATTCACAATTATTTGATTTTGAAATCATTAAATCAGGTAATTATATTAAAAAAACAATAATAACTTAAGTGCTTTGAAAAAAGATATTCCTAATCCCAAAGTAGAGGATCTCATCGTAGCCGTAATTCCAACAGAAGATCCCAATTTTTATGAAGTTTTCCTTATCAATCTGAAAGATGAACCTTTAACTAATATTCTAATCACCTCCAAGGGATACGGTGAGAGGGACGATCAAAAAGTTGAAACAACAATTTTGCGATACTTTGTTGAAAATATACCCGGCTTAGATTATGTTAAAATTGAACTAATCTCTGCGGAAGTTTTCGACTTGACAAATGAATATTGGATATCTTTCACCTGGATGGGACATATGTACGACAAAAAATATTTCTTTGTGAAAGGATCTATCATTGAAGAAAATTTTACTCCTGTTCCCTTCATTGCTAAGAAAGGAGTAATGATTCGGTAAAAGATACAATTATTATAAATATAACAATTTATTAAAACAAACTTTTGTATTTTTGTGTTTTGAACCCTAAATACAAATAATATTTTGGAAACTCTAATATATCCGGTTGTGCATACAAAACCAAAAAAGGTCAATGAATCCAGAACTATTATGACAGAAATGGTCATGCCCAATGATACAAATCCAATTGGAAACCTTATGGGCGGCAACCTGATGAGATGGATGGATATTGTAGCAGGTATTTGTGCCGGGAAGCATGCCGAATCATATGTCGTTACAGCTTCTGTGGACAATGTGTCTTTCCAAAAACCTATTAAAAATGGCGATGTCGTTACTTTAGAGGCTAAGGTTACCAGAGCTTTCAATACATCTGTTGAAATATTTGTAGAAGTAACAGCCGCAAATATCCGGGGAGGCAATCACCGTAAGTGTAATCAGGCTTTTTTCACTTTTGTAGCAATAGATGAGGAAAGCCTACATCCTCAGAAGGTTCCCGCCGTAATTCCATTAACTCAGGAGGAGGAAAACTTATTTGAAGGTGCTTCCAGAAGAAGGGAACTTAGGCTTGTGCTAGGCGGAAGAATGAAAGCCAAAGATGCGACTGATCTACGAGCGCTATTCAGCAATATTTAAGATAAATTATTTTTTATCATAAATCCGGCCTTTTCTATCAACCAAAGTTGCCGAACCTTGCTGACTGCTCATTAAATACATATCTTGGATATTTACATGAGCAGGACTATTGACCATGTAAAAAATTGCATCCGCCACATCGCGGGAGGTGAGTGGGTTGAAATCTTCATAAATTTTCGCCCTTTCTACATCCCCGTCAAATCTTACTCTCGCAAATTCAGTCTCTTCAACATGTCCCGGGCTAACCTGACCTACTCGAATACCCTTATCAAAATATTCTTGTCGCAGCCCTTTCGTTATAGCATCGACAGCAAACTTACTGGCGCAATAGACAGTACCCATCTTATAAACATCCTTGCCCGCAGTTGAGCAAACATTAATAATGTGACCTGTTTTTCTTTTTATCATAAATGGAAGAATAGCCTTCGTTACATATAGCAAACCCTTCACATTCGTATCAATCATCTCGTTGATATGTTCAGAGTTTGATTCGTGAAATAAGGACAATCCGCGCGCAAGTCCGGCATTGTTTACCAAGACATCTAAATTATTAAATATACTGCCATTCTCATTAATTGTATTAATTACACTATTTTCATCCCTCACATCCAATGTCAACAAATGAACTTTTGATGATGAAATAGTGGATATTTCTTCTTTCAATAATTCCAATCGATCCATCCTCCGACTGCATAGGATTAAATCATATTCACCTCCATTGGCAAACTTTAATGCCGTTGCCCTTCCTATACCTGAACTGGCTCCGGTTATAAAAATAGTTTTTCTCATATCTCCGTATCTTTGGTAATCTCTAAAACAGTTCGATGAAAATCCGCTTTGAACTGATCATATTCAGAGGTGGCAGGTCCCGAAAAACCTGTGTAAATCTTTACAACTTCATTATTCTTATTCAAATAAATTGTCGTAGGGTAGGAGAATATCCCATTTAACATAGGTAAAGATTTCTTTACACCCTCAGAATTATTCCGCCCGGCATAAAGGAAATCATAATCGGCATCGAATTTAGTTTTAAATCTATCTATAGCTTCGTAAGCTTTTAAAGTGTCTTGATATTTTTCAAATGACAAAGCTATTATCGATAAATCTTCAGGTTGCTTCTCTTTCATGTACTCCACCAGAAAATTTGTTTCATCCTTACAGTTTGGACACCATGATCCGGTGATTTGAATAATTTTTGCCTTCCCTTCATATTGTTTGTCATTAAGAGAAACCAATTCACCTTTTGTATTTGTAAAAGCAAAATCAAACTTGTCATATCCGGGAAGCATGTAAGTCTTTGACATGGGATCAGCTAATTGAAAATCGTCCTCTTTTTTTGCTTCCCAAGATACCTTGTAATGAGTTCCTGACCAAAAGCTACCGATAATCGTTGAATCTTCTAATATTTTTCCTTCAAATAATAAGGCATGACCACCATCAAATGTAGATAAGTAGATTTTGTTAGCAAGAATGTTTCCTTCTAAATATCGGTAATCCCCTGATTCCGTCAAGAAAGTCCCATGCAAGATATTTCCATCTTGGGAAAATTCTCCTATGGCCTTGTAAGGATTTTCCGTTTCGGAAGCAAAGTGGGCACTCCACCTTCCTGAAATATCCATTATCGGGTCTTTTTTCAATTCGGAGAATCTATAGTCCTTACCATAATAAGCTACAAAAGGAATGCTATAATTTTCTCTCGTGTTCACGACAAATTCCCCCTGCATTACTCTCTCCTCAAAAATAGCCTTGATATAGGAATCATAATTGTCAAAATACATGACAACTGTGTCTTTCGCAGTTGATCGATCCAATCCGAAATCTATTCTGTCCGGATAAATTGTTTCTTTGCTGTTCCTAATAGCAATTGTAAAACTGTCTTCAGTAATATAAATTACTTCAAAATTAAAGGGAAGCTCACCGAGGGTGGTTTCTTTCATATCAACCACCGGCTCAACATCTCTTCCCGCTACCCGCGCTTTATCCCAGTTAGCAGGATCCAGTTTCAGGATTCCTCTCCATTGCCCGGGAGGCAGCTTGGAAAATTTATTATCTATAGAAAAACAACCTAAGAACCATATCATGGCACAGGTTGCAAGAATCAAAAGTGTTATATTTCTCACAAAAAATTATTTTTTATACTCATTTAACCTTTGCTCTCAATAATACTCAGAAATTTCAAGTATCTGAATTCAGAACAATTAAAATTTTAAACAGCGTATCGCATATTTAGTTTTTGGATTGTCTAGGAAGGATTATAATTATCATCCCAATCCTTTACCTTAGGTTCTTCCAGTTGATCAACACTTTTTGCAACCAACATAGCTACGGCGGCATCCCCGGTGACATTTACAGAAGTCCGAAGCATGTCTAATGGTCTGTCTATCGCAAATATCAGGGCAATTCCTGCCGGATCAACTCCAATTGCTTCCAAAACGATTACCAACATTAATATCCCGGCTCCCGGCACTGCAGCCGAGCCAATCGAGGCCAAAACAGCTGTCACTACAATAGCCAATTGTTCCTCTAATGTCACTGCATCTCCGAAAACCTGCGAAATAAATACTGCAGCGACCGCCTGATAAAGACTTGTACCGTCCATATTGATGGTGGCTCCAACCGGAAGCACAAAACTCGTCACTTTTTTACTCACACCCAGATGCTCCTCGACTCTTTCCATAGTAACCGGTAGGGTAGCAGCACTTGAGGAAGTAGAGAATGCAACTAGTTGTGCAGGGGCAATGCCTTGCTGAAAAAATTTAAAACTTTTACCTGTATAGAACCTCACCATACTTGGATAGACTACAAATAACATAATAGCCAATCCACCCACCACACAAAGACTATATATACCTAAAGCTGCAAAAATATCCAATCCCGGCGCCTCCGCCACCAATGCAGCTAATAGAGCAAAGACTCCCACAGGTGCAACTAACATTATTAAATCAATCATTTTTAGAACCACCTCATTTAAGCCATCAAAGAATTTCTTTAAAGGCTCTGCTTGCGCTTCAGGAATCAAAATCATTCCGATGCCAAAAAATAGTACGAAGAAAATAACCTGCAACATACTTCCATTATCAGACAAAGCTTGGAATATATTGTCCGGAACAATATCTATCAAAGGCTGTAAAGGGCCTTGATCCTGAGTTTGTCCGGCAGCTGAAATCCTATCTGAAGCAGCAGTTTCATTAGAACTCATTAATTGGATTCGAGTCTCCTCCTCAACGAAAGAGCCCGGCTTCACGATGTTAACAATTGTTAGACCGATTAAAACTGCCAAGACGGTAGTCATTAAATAAAGACCTATTGTACGGATGCCTAAACGAGAGAGGGAAGATATATCCTTAAGGTCAGAAACCCCTTTAATTAATGAGGCAACAATCAAGGGAACAGCCAACAACTTAAGTAAATTGATAAATATCGTTCCAAATGGTTTTATCCAATTGGTAACAAATCTTACTCCGGCATCACCCGCAAATTGCACTGCCAACAAACTGAAAACCACACCCGCAACCATTCCAATTATAATCTGCCAATGTAATGCAAGTTTTTTCATAGTCTTGTAATTCTATCTTCAAATAAAATAATCATGAATAAAAATCGACAAGCAAGGTAGAAAAAGAATTGATCAATTGCCAGAATTTATAAGCTTAATTCTTATTTCGGAATATTTTTAAAACCTATTTGATGGCGCGTGTCATTTCTCTTTTGCCGGGAGGGCCGGGAATGGATTGAACAGTGAAACCCAATGATTT
Source organism: uncultured Saprospiraceae bacterium (assembly GCA_937894165.1). Classification (GTDB taxonomy): domain Bacteria; phylum Bacteroidota; class Bacteroidia; order Chitinophagales; family Saprospiraceae; genus CALCSX01. Next base: position 16,218 of record CALCSX010000166.1, read on the forward strand.
TAATGCACGTTTGAAACTGCCTTTAGAACCATACGTTACTAAAACTCCATTTGGATTCAAAGCTTTGAAAAGTATTTCCAGGAATTCCGATTCCCATAAATGTGGCTGGCGGGAGGGAGCAAAAGCATCAAAATATATTAAATCAAACTTCTCATTATATGATAAATCCTCAAATTTTGATGGATTTGAGATGAATTCAAAATTTTTATTCTTGAAAAGAAAGCTTTCCTTATCATTAAAATCATGAATTTTGAGAAAAAAGTCCTTTTCATCCAAATTTTGGAAAGGAAAATCCATTTCAGCGGCTTTTTCAATACCAATTGGATAATGCTCTACACCGGTGTACTTTATATGAATAGATTTTTCTTGGGAGAAACGATAAGATAAAAGACAATTAAGTCCTGTACCAAATCCAATTTCTAAAATGGATGCGGCTGACTTATTGGAGTTTTCTAGATAAAAATTTAATCCACTCTCAATAAATACATGATTACTTTCCTGAATCGCTCCATGGATACTGTGGTAGGTTTCTTCAAATAAGGGAGAAATGAAAGTTTTGGATCCATCCTTTGTAATAATAGTTTTATATCCTGAATGCTTATCCATTTAAAAGAAACTGATACCAAGCGTGTTCATAAACCTAAAATGGCCTTTTGTCAATTCCAAAAGGCCCAAATGAAACAAATATAATTTAAAAATTATAGGATAGCGAGAAACGTATCCTTCAATATTTGTATTGTATCTGAGATTGAAAATTGATTTGGACAACCTGCCCCTCTATTACAAGATGAAGCAAGAACTATAACGGCAAGTAGACCAAGTCCTTTCAAAATATTTTTTTTCATAATAAGAAATTTAAAACTTCAATTTTTTTTAATAATAATGCGTTTTTGAACTCATTATGTTATCAATTAACTCAATTTAAGAGCAAATATAAGCCTATTACTATTTACTTTATATTAATATTCAAATATTATGAAAATTTAACGCACTAATTAAAAATAATATTTCATCAGATGTATAAAGAATTTCAACATATTATCTACCAACTTCCATACTTTATATAGAAAAACTATAATTTAGCCGCTAAATTGAAAAGAATGCGAATACATCTCATAGCAATCGGTGGCGCTGTCATGCACAATTTAGCTTTAGCACTTCATTTGAACGGTCATACAGTGAGCGGATCTGATGATGAAATCTATGAACCCGCTAAAAGTCGATTAGCTAAATATAAATTGTTGCCTGAATCACCGGGATGGTTTCCGGAAAAAATAACATCCGAGATTGAACTTGTTATTTTAGGAATGCATGCGCGCGAAGACAATCCTGAAATGCAAACTGCCAAAAATCTTGGATTAAAAATAATGTCATTCCCGGAGTATATCTATCACCATTCGAAGGATAAAAAAAGGATAGTTGTAGCCGGATCTCATGGGAAGACCACTCTGACATCCATGATAATGCACGCACTTCGAGAGCAAAATTATAAATTTGATTATTTAGTAGGGGCCCAATTAGAAGGTTTTGAAACAATGGTTAGTTTGAGTGATGCGCCAATTATGGTAATTGAAGGTGATGAATACTTATCCTCACCGGTCGATAGAAGACCAAAATTCATGCACTATGATCCACATATTCTTCTAATCACAGGTATTGCCTGGGATCACATGAATGTATTCCCGACGAAAGAGAATTACAACGAACAATTTAGCACATTATTAAAAAGTCTGGACGATTCCTGTCAGGTGGTCTATTATAGTGAAGATAATCTCCTTAGAGGGATGGTAGAAGAAAATATTGATTCAGCTAATATCTTTGCTTATAAAAGCTTAAATTATAAGTTTTTAAACGATATAATTAAAGTAGAATTTGAAGGAAACAACTACGACATGAATATTTTCGGCAAGCATAATTTTGAAAATATGAATGGCGCTAGAATAGTCTGTAATCTATTAGGAATGGAAAACAATTCATTCTTAACTTCTATGGCAAATTTCAAGGGGGCGGCAAAAAGATTGGAATATATTCTTAAAAATGAAAATATTATTGCCATCAAAGATTTTGCACATGCACCAAGCAAGGTACGAGCCACAACAAATGCTGTCGCAGAAACCTTTCCCGAAAAAAATATCATTGCTGTTCTGGAACTGCACACTTTTAGTTCACTAAATATTAATTTCCACGATGAATTTGCAGATACGTTGAAGCAAGCCACTGCGGGCATTGTTTATTACAGCGATCATACCTTAAAAATGAAAAAATTACATTATTTTTCACCTGAAGATCTAAGGAAAAGTTTTAAAACTTCCAATGTGAAGGTATTTAACAAAATAGAGGAATTGTGGGAGGCAGTCGATCAGGTGAAGGGAAAGAATAACGTCTATTTATTTATGAGTTCCGGCACCTTCGATGGCACCGACCTCAATAAAAAATCTTTAGAACTATCCGAATTATGAAACGTTAAGTAGATTAATGAATTATATTTTAAGCTAAATTGTCTAATATATAGCTTAATTATTATTTTTGCGATCAAATGAAAATATTATGGCTAGAGAAATAACATTAAGAGATGCGTTGAATGAGGCGATGTCCGAGGAGATGAGAAGAGACCCTGATGTCTTTTTGATAGGAGAGGAAGTAGCAGCCTATAATGGAGCATATAAAGTATCGAAAGGGATGTTGGATGAGTTTGGACCTGAAAGGGTGATCGATACACCTATTGCAGAGTTAGGCTTTGCAGGGATCGGAGTAGGTGCAGCAATGAATGGATTAAAACCGATCGTGGAATTTATGACCTGGAATTTTGCCGTTCTGGCTTTCGACCAGATTGTTAATAATGCAGCAAAGACACTGAGTCAGTCCGCCGGTCAATTTGCATGCCCTATAGTTTTTCGAGGACCTTCAGGCTCTGCGGGGCAACTTGCACAGCAACACTCTCAACAATTTGAAAGCTGGATGGCGAATGTACCCGGACTAAAAGTAATTTCCTGCGTTGATCCATATGATGCCAAAGGCTTATTAAAATCCGCTATCAGAGATCCGGATCCTGTTTGTGTTTTCGAATCTGAAGTGTTTTATGCTGAAAAAGGAGATGTTCAAGAGGAGGAATATTTAGTGCCAATAGGAAAGGCAAGGGTCCGAAGAGAAGGTTCGGCAGTAACCATTGTGACCTACAACAAGATGGTTAAAGTTGTCGAAACCGCTGCCGACGAACTGGCTAAGGAAGGAATTGATGTAGAGGTGATTGATTTGCGAACATTGAGACCACTCGATCACAAAACTATAATTGATTCTGTTAAGAAAACAAACCGTTTAGTTGTAGTCGATGAATCATGGCCATGGGGCGGGGTAAGTTCTGAAATAACCTATATTGCTCAGAAATATGCCTTTGATTATCTCGATGCACCTGTGACAAGAGTGAATGCACAGGATGTTTCACTTCCATACTCTCATATTTTTGTGGAACAATATGTTCCTAGTCCGGAGAAAGTTATAAAAGCGGTGAAAGAGGTGATGTATATGAAAGCTTAAGATTAAATTTCAACTTAAAGTAACATTCAAGTAACATTTAGCAAAAAGATATTAAATTTTTAAAGGCATCTAAGAATAAATCTTAGGTGCCTTTGTGTTTTATTAATATTTTTCTAATTTTAAATTTATATTAAATTATGGTCTGTTTTAAATCAATAAAAGATTCATGAGGGTAGGATATTCTTTACAAGGGTTAATTTTTGGCATGCTATTATCGTTAATATTTATCGCAGCATGTAAATCTAGAAATGATAGAGAAAATGCTGAATGGAGAAATATTGAACAAAATCTACAAACCCGACTAATAATGGCTGAGGAAGGGGATACGATTCGTCTTGAAAGTGGATATTTCTGGTTTACTAAAACTCTAAGTATTGAAAATAAATCCAATTTGGTAATCATTGGAGCCGGAATGGATAAAACAATATTATCATTTCAGGGACAAACCGAAGGCGCTGAAGGTATTAAAGTAGTCAATAGTATAAATATCCAGTTTCTGGATTTTACAATTGAAGATGCCAAAGGAGATAATATTAAGGTAAGTGATACTAATGGTATCTTTTTTCGTAGGGTAAAATCTCAATGGACCGGTGGAGCCAGTGAGAAAAATGGCGCTTATGCCTTTTACCCCGTGCTTTGTACCAATGTGATCATCGAAGAGTGTGAGGCTGTAGGAGCATCGGATGCCGGCATTTATGTGGGGCAATCAGACACAGTGATTATTAGAAATAATATTGCCCATCAAAACGTTGCGGGAATCGAGAGTGAGAATAGCAAAATGGTTGACATTTACAATAATACGGTATTTGATAATACAGGCGGTATACTAGTATTCGATCTTCCCGGCTTATCTCAATATGGTTCCCAAACACGAATTTATAACAATATTGTCAGTTCTAATAACCATCAAAACTTTGCCCCTAAAGGAAATATTGTCGGTGTAGTTCCACCCGGCACAGGAATAATGCTTCTTGCAACAAGGGATGTAGAGGTGTTCGATAATTTTATTGAAAATAACAGAACGACAGGAACTGCGATTATCAGTTATGAACTCGTGATAGCAATGGGAGAGGAGGATGAAGATAATCAATCAGAAATATCAGTCAGTCAACATAATAATAATTATTCTTTGGATTCTCTCTATAATCCTTATCCGGAAAATATTTACATCCATAATAATACATTCTCTAATAAGCATTGGTTTCCCACGCTTAAAAGTGATTTTGGCAAATTGCTTCTCTGGAAGTTTCCTTTCAAAACACCTGATATTCTTTTCGACGGTTTTATCGACAAATCTCCTCAATCCCAAGGATTAAGGTTATGTATTGAGGAAGAAGAAGTAGGTTTCGCCAATATCAATGCTCCGGAAGACCTAAAAAATATTCAAACAGATATTTCACCCTTCGAATGCTCAGGTGAGTCATACAAATCGATTGAAATACTGATGCCAACATTTCAAAAGGAAGTTTTAGATCCGCAACTTCTATAAAATGAAAGCAGTCTTAAAAGTTGGGATTTCCATTTACTTTTTATTATTCTCAGCCCAAGCTTGCAGAGAAAGTCCACAAATGATCATAGTGGAAGAAGACAATACAATAGAAGTAGATCTTCCATATCCTAAATTTCTATCGGAATACAATCTTTTCCATGAACCTTTGTCTGAAATGAAGCCTAAAGAAGGGGTGCTTTTATATGAAATTAACTCTCCATTATTCTCAGACTATTCGCTCAAAAAGAGATTTATCTACTTGCCCACCGGCACTACAATGAAGTATCATGATGAAGAAGTTTTCGACTTTCCGGAGGGCAGTTTAATATTTAAATTCTTCTATTATCCGAAAGACTTTTCTGAGCCGAAGGCGGATTTGAAAATCTTAGAAACCAGGATTTTAATAAAAGAAAAAACAACCTGGACAGCACTTCCTTATATATGGAACGAAGAACAGACAGATGCTCAATTGCAGATTGCCGGAGGGAATAAACAGGTGGATTGGATAAGCGCTGAAGGCAAAAAAAAGTCAGTACTTTATTCTATTCCCAATATGAATGATTGCAAAAGTTGTCATGACTTCAATGGTCAATTAACTCCTATTGGCCCTTCTGCAAGACAAATGAATAAAAACATTCTGGTCAATCAACTATCAGTCAATCAATTGGAATATTTTCGCGATCTGGGCGCTCTGGGAGAATTGCCCAGTATTCAAGAAATCCCTTCTCTCACCAATTGGGAAGATGATTCTCAAAACCTCAACCGACGCGCGCGAGCCTATCTAGAAATAAATTGCGCTCATTGTCATCGTAGGGAAGGCCCTGCGAAAACCAGCGCATTGCATTTAATGGCCGATGTCGCTTCTGGTGCACAAATAGGAATCGGCAAGACACCCATTGCCGCTGGAAGGGGCTCAGGCGGATTAAAATATGATATAGTTCCGGGGGAACCTGAGAATTCAATATTGTTTTATAGAATGGTTTCAACCGAACCTGGCATTATGATGCCCGAACTCGGTCGCAAACTAGCGCATGAGGAAGGTTTAGCATTAATTAAAAACTGGATAGAAAATATAAATTAAGAAGAATTTAGACGTTGAAGAGGAAATGTAGTACATCACCATCTCCTACGACATATTCTTTCCCTTCCACGCTTAATTTACCTACTTCCTTTACTGCCTTTTCAGAGCCATATTTTACGAAATCATCGTATTTTATAACTTCCGCCCGTATAAATCCTTTTTCGAAATCTGAGTGTATCACACCCGCTGCTCCCGGTGCTTTAGTCCCTTTCTCAATAGTCCAAGCCCGCACTTCCTTCACTCCTGCAGTAAAATAGGTGATCAAATTAAGTAATTCGTAGGAAGCACGAATAATTCTATTAACACCGGGCTCTTCAAGCCCCATTTCGGCAAGAAACATTTTCTGCTCCTCATAATCCTCCAATTCTATAATATCGGCTTCTATAGCCGCTGAAATCAAAATCACCTCAGCATTTTCATCCTTGATACCTTCGATAAAAGTTTTGGTGTATTCATTCCCTGAAAGAACACTAGCCTCGTCTACATTACAAACATACAAAACCGGTTTTGATGTAAGTAGAAACATTTGCCTGACAATTTCCTCGCCTTCTTCATCAGTTTTATATGTTCTCGCCATATTTCCAGCCTCCACATGATCCAACATTCCTTTGTAGACTTCGTATTTCTTCATCTCACCCTTATCTCCACTCTTCGCTTTTTTGACAACTTTCTCAATATTCTTTTCGATAGTTTCAAGATCCTTCAACATCAATTCGGTATTGATAGTATCTCTATCTCCTAATGGATCAATCTTTCCATCGACGTGGATTACATTATCATCCTTAAAACATCTTACTACATGCAGAATTGCATCCACTTCCCTGATATTGGCTAGGAATTGATTTCCTAAGCCTTCGCCTTTACTCGCCCCCTTGATAAGTCCAGCGATGTCAAGAATATCCACATTGGTTGGAACCAACTTTTGAGGTTTAACAAGTTCAGCTAACTTTTCCAACCTTGGATCCGGGACAGTAACTACACCGAGATTGGGTTCTTTGGTAGCAAACGGATAGTTAGCTGCAAGTGCCTTAGCTGAAGTGAGTGCATTAAATAGAGTAGATTTCCCAACATTTGGTAATCCCACAATTCCACATTTTAATCCCATTGAAGAAGTTTTTTAAATTAAGCCGCAAATATAATTAAATATTGCTTGAAATTATTTTTTCGAAGGAAAAGCACTTAAATTGAGAAAGAAATGATATTCCAAATCTTATGAATTTTATAGCTCACTTTCACCTCAGTTCTGATAATACTAACTTTATCATAGGAAACTATCTAGCAGATATGATAAGCCATTCAGAGTTCAAAAGCCTCCATCCGAAAGCCCATGAAGGGGTGATTTTTCATAGGTTTATTGATCATTTTACAGATTCACACCCTGTAGTTTATAAAATGAAAAAGTTATTCTACAGCCAACATGGGAAATATAGTCCTGTACTTGTTGATATATTCATGGATTACAGTCTGTATAAAAACTGGAGTAAATACGTCAATTTAGATTTTGACATATTTTGTGAAAAGATTTATGCCATCTTGTTAAGATATCAAGACCTTGTCACACCTAGATTGAAACCTATTCAAAATCAAATGATTAAGGATAATTGGTTAAGGGAATACTCGACATATGAAGGTTTGGAACGGACGTTTTTACGACTGGGAGCTATCGCTAAATTTTCAGGAAATTTTAATCTCGCAGTCAAAACCTATGACAAATGCCAATATGAATTTGATCTCCTATTCAATCAATTTTATCCGGACATTATTGATGTCTGTGAAAAATATCAACCTTCGAAGTGAAAGGATATGGTAAATGTTCTGGATTGAATTTTATCAATTACATTGGATTCAATTAAATCTGCATTGTAAATGAGAGAATTATTCATTCCATGACTGTATTTTATCTCCGGACTCAAGATGAAATAAGGAAAAAATATCTGTAAACCTACGGCCGCTTCAAAGCTAAAATCAGATGGTGAAACTCGTATAACCTGAACTGATCTCCTGGCGACAGAACTGCTCGAAATATCGTAAGAATATTTAACACCGGATCCTACGAAAAGTCTGATATCTTTATAGGGTTGAGACTTGTAGCGAATAAGAAATGGTATTTCAAACAATGTTTGATCATATTGACTAGTAGACAATTCGGTTTCCCCACGCAATGTATAATTTATAGTTTTACTTGCAAAACTAAAAGAGGGTAGAAGTCTGAAATCAAAATAATTTCCGATTTTCAGATTGCCAATAATCCCGACAGTCATTCCGGGACCAATGATGGAATTAATTTGATCAATCTCTTTATTAGATATAAAATCTTCAGAGTTCTTGATAAAATAATCAGAGGAGTTGATGGCTAGCGTAATTCCGAAATAATATGGCTTATTTTTGAAATTACGAAAGTTGTGTCCCTCCATTCTACCTTGGCTCAATCCTTCAAGGCTAGCCAGAAGAATTAATACAGCCAATAAAGTTATTTTTTTAATCCCGGATAAATGCAGCATATACCTAATGTCAATTCTTGAAATTTTTGAGGTTCAAAACCTGCTTCTTTTAATAAACTCATAAAATTCTCTCTATCGGGAAAAGCTTGCACAGATTCATATAAATAAGTATAAGCTTTTGGATCTTTAGATGTAACTCGTCCTACGACCGGCAAAACATTTCGAAAATAGAAATTATAAAACTGCTTAAATGGAAATACTTTAGGTTTTGAAAATTCTAAAACTGATAATATTCCACCTGGTTTTAATACTCTATTTATTTCCTTTAATCCTTTCAAGGGGGTTGTGAAATTTCTTACTCCAAATGCAACGGTAACAGCATCAAATGTATTGTCTTTATAGGGTAAATTTTCTGAATCACCTTCTTCCAAATAGATTTTACTACTTAAATTCTTCTTATCGACCTTTTTTTTGCCGATATTTAACATTTCTACAGAAATATCTGAACCTATTATTTCCTTAGCCGATGGAATTCTTTCAGCCATCATTATAGCTACATCAGCGGTACCTGTAGCAATATCGAGTAACTTTTCAGGTTGATTTGAACTGATCGTTTTTATTAATTTTTTTCTCCAGCTGACATCAATTCCCAAAGACAAAGTTCTGTTCAAAAGATCGTAATAGGGTGCTATGGAATTAAACATTTTTGAAACCTGACTTTTTTTATCGGTTTCACTTTCATATGGTTTAACTTCTTTTTTCAATCTGTGCTTATTTTGGGTCAAAAATAGGAAATAATTTTTGATTGGGGTCAAAGGGCATATATTAATACTCGTGCGATCCTCAAGTAATGCAGTTTTAATAATAAAGTTCAAGATATTATTGTTTTAGAAATATGATTCTAGACTAATTTTTGTATATTTGCACGTCAATATGGAAGAGAAATTTACGGTTCGTTAATTTTCTCTTTATTTTTTTAATTAGACTCTTTATAATGTCAGATAATCAGCGAATAATACCCGTTAATATTGAAAATGAAATGAAATCGGCATACATTGATTACTCAATGTCTGTTATCGTTTCAAGAGCATTGCCCGATGTAAGAGACGGGTTGAAACCGGTTCATCGCAGAGTTTTATATGGAATGCATGAATTGGGATTATCCTTTAATAAATCTCCAAAAAAATCTGCAAGGATAGTGGGGGAGGTGTTGGGTAAATTCCACCCTCACGGCGATACGTCAGTTTATGATGCCATGGTGCGAATGGCCCAAGATTGGTCCCTTCGTTACACCCTCGTTAATGGTCAAGGTAACTTCGGATCCATGGACGGTGACAGTCCGGCAGCAATGCGATATACGGAAGCAAAATTGACGAAGCTTTCCGATGAATTGCTAGCGGATATTAATAAAGATACAGTAGATTTTAAACTGAATTTCGATGATACTTTGGAAGAACCAACGGTTTTGCCATCGAGAGTGCCAAATCTATTGATCAATGGTGCTTCAGGTATTGCTGTGGGTATGGCCACGAATATGATGCCACACAATCTTACCGAAGTATGTGATGCGATCTGTGCAACTGTAAAGAACCCGGACATTACTATTGACGAGTTGATAGAAATTGTCAAAGCACCGGATTTTCCTACGGGAGGTATTATATATGGCATGCAGGATGTGATTGAGGGTCTTAGGACTGGTCGAGGAAGAGTAGTTTTACGAGGGAAAGCAAATATTGAGTCTGCTGATAATGGTAGAGAAACCATTATTATTACAGAAATTCCATTCCAGGTAAATAAATCTAACTTGGTTATAAAAATAGCCGAATTAGTAAATGAAGGAAAGGTTGAAGGAATTTCCGACGTTCGAGATGAGTCCGATAGAAATGGTGTGAGAATTGTGGTTGAAGTTAAGCGGGATGCTATGGCTACAGTGGTTCTGAGTAAGCTGTACAAATATTCACCTCTTCAAACTAGCTACGGAATTAATAATATTGCTTTGGTTAAGGGACGACCTGTTGTTCTTAATCTAAAAGATCTTATTAGACATTTCATTGAATTTAGGATTGAGGTAATCATTCGAAGAACGAAATTCGACCTTAAAAAGGCTGAAGATCGCGCTCATATCTTGGAGGGACTTTTAATAGCATTAGATAATCTGGACGAAATAATCAAATTGATTCGCGCCAGTGCTACCGTTGATATCGCTCAGGAAGGATTGATGGAAAAGTTTGGTCTTTCTGAACTTCAAGCCAAGGCAATTCTTGAAATGAGATTGCAAAGATTGACCGGTCTGGAAAGAGATAAAATTAAGAACGAATATGATGAGGTTCTTGCAAGAATTACCAGATACAAGGAAATATTAGGTTCTGAGGAAGTAAGAAACCAAATCGTAATCGATGAAACCCTGGAAATAAAGGAAAAATACGGGGATGAAAGAAAGACAGAAATTAGTTATAATGACGGAGAAATCAGTATTGAAGATTTAATTGCTGATGATGACGTTGTGATAACTATTTCTCATAAAGGTTATATTAAGCGAACAAATATTATCGAATACAAAACCCAGAATCGTGGTGGTAGAGGCTCTATGGGTGCGAAGACAAGAGATGAGGATTTTGTGGAGCATATGTTTGTAGCTTCAAATCACAATTATCTGTTGTTATTTACAGAACAGGGTCGTTGCTTTTGGTTAAGAATATTTGAAATACCTGAAGCTAATAAGACTTCACTCGGACGTGTAATTCAAAATATTATTGCATTGCCAAAAGAGGATAAAGTAAAGGCCTTTATTATTATAAAAGATCTTAATGATAAGGATTTTATTGAGAATAATTATATCATATTTTGTACTAAAAAGGGTATTGTTAAGAAAACGAGTGTAGAATCTTTTTCACGCCCGCGAACAAATGGTATAAATGCGATCACTATCAACGAAGGTGATCAGTTAATCGAGGCGAAATTGACCAATGGTACCAGTGAAATCCTTATAGCCAATAAGAACGGTAGAGCTATTAGATTTAATGAAGTGAATGTAAGACCTATGGGTCGAACTGCAGCGGGTGTCCGAGGAATGAGACTGGATGCAGAAGATGATTTCGTCGTAGGTATGATATGTGTAGAGAAGGAAGAAGAGCCGTCTATCCTTGTTCTATCCGAAAAAGGCAATGGCAAAAGGTCACTTCTCGAAGATTACCGAACAATCAATAGGGGCGGAAAAGGTGTTAAAACTATCCAAATTACTGAAAAAACAGGTGATCTTATAGCAATCAAGTCAGTTAAAGAAACTGACGAATTAATGATTACCAATAGATCGGGGATTATCATTCGAACTGCCATCAGTGCTATTAGAGTAATGGGGAGAGCGACACAGGGAGTAAAAGTGATCAAATTGGATCCTAAAGATAGTATATCGGATGTTGCTGTGGTGAGTATTGAAAATGTTGTGGAAGAAATATCGACTTCAAGTTCTGAAGAAGAATAATTTTTTTTAACTTCATGATAAGATATTAACGGAAATTTATTTTTCTCTTTAAACGTTTAGAAATTGAACTATTAATTAGTTTTTAATTTTATTAAGAAATTGAAAACTTCCCAATTAAAGAATCAAACACAAAATTCATGAAAAAAATACTGTTTTTTACGTTAACTATGATTGCAATGTCATTCTCAAGTCAGGCTCAGGACGATCCGGCAAGGGATATGAAAAAAGCTGTGAGATCATTAGGTGCTTACAATTTGGACCCGTTAAATAATTTGGACAAACTGGAAGAAGCTAAAAGCCTTTCCGATGCTGCTATGGCATCAGACATGGAAAAAACTTCAACAGAATATAATGCCCACGGTCAAATTTATTTGGCTTTATCTACAAGTGACGCCAATTCAGCAGTTTTGAATCCTGAAACTTACACTCGCAAATACAAAGGTGCCTCATTAACTGCTTTTGAAGCTTTCAAAAAAGGATTAGAATTAAGCACAAAGAATTCTCATTCAAGAGATGCATTAAATGGCATCAATCAATTAATTGGTTTAATATCGAATGATGGGCTATTTGCTTATGAAGATCAGGAGTATGAATCATCTTATGAGCATTTTCAGGCAGTAATCAATGCTCATGAAATTTTAAAAGCCAATAACGAAAAATCTCCTTTAGATGAACCTAAGGAAATGGAAAATCAAAAATTCATCTTAGGTGTAGCTGCTAATACTGCCGGAAAAACAGAGGAAGCAAAAGCTATTTTTGAAGAATTATTCAATGCAGGTTCGGAGAGAGTACAAGTTTATGATCAATTATTTAACATTTACTTGGCGGAGGAAAATTTAGAAAAAGCGGAGAACGTCCTAACTAAAGGTCGCGAAAAATTCCCTGATGAAGTGAGTATACTCTTTTCAGAGATCAACTTCTACTTAAAACAAGGCAAAATAGATCAATTAGAAGCCAAGCTTCTCGAAGCTATTGAGAAAGAGCCGGATAATATCTCTTTGTATACAACACTTGGTTCTACTTACGATCAATTGTTTCAAACATTGGGCGGTGAAGGTGATATAGAGAAGGCAAATGAATATTTTGATAAAGCAAAAGCACAATATGCCATTGCAATAGAAAAAGATCCTGATTTTAATGATGCATTATATAGTATGGGGGCTCTTCACTTTAACAAGGCGGCTTACTATATCGGAGAAATGAATAAGTTAGCTG
>CALCSX010000167.1 GCA_937894165.1 uncultured Saprospiraceae bacterium
TGATCTTAATCTCAAATCAGCTCATATCAAAGCCCATATTAATCAAAATGAATGGCAGTCTGACAGAGAAGAGGTTGGGTTTTACAATGGACACTATGATAATTTGGGAAATCAAATTCATGGTTTTCATGATGGGAATGTGCGGATGGATTTAACATCCCAAGTAATCCCTTTAATGAGTGATGTTTCAAACAAAAGTCGGATTGCGGCTTTATGGAAGTCTGCCATTAGGTATTTAAAAGATTCCGATACTCCCGGACTTCGACTTTGTACTGAATTCAAGAATTTGGATCTTAATATTGGCAGAATTACAGGCTTTACCTATGGTCAAAAAGAACATGGAAGTAAGTGGAGTCAGCAAATGATCATGTTTTCGTATGGTTTGTACAAGCAGGGATTTGCTGAGGAGGGATTCCAGATGTTTAAAGAGGTATTTGACTTGTGTACAAACTCAGCAAAATCAATGATATTTCCGGGATTACCTTCTTTCTTTGGACCGGAAGATAGGGGAGCCTATGCTTACTTGACAGGCTCTTCGACTTGGTTGATCTTAACTCTGACTACCCAAATATTCGGAGTGGATGCCAAGCAAGGGGATTTGTTATTAAAGCCTAAGTTAAATGAATGGTTTTTTGACGAAAATGGTGAGTGTTCTATTAAAAGAAATTTCAGAGATATAGAATTGACTGTAAAATATTATAGAAAGAATAAATATGATTACAATAGATTGAATATCAATACAATAAGTATAAATAATTGGGGTTATATGGAAGATATTCATAAGAAAGAATTAATTATTTCATATGATAAGCTCTTAGAAAAAAGCATTAATAGCAAATGTATTATCGAAGTTTATCTTGAGTAATTCTATTTGGTTTTTTCAAGTAAAACGAAAGCATAGCCTTTGGTCGAATCAAAATACCATTCTGAGATATTAAAGTTTGAAGCTGCGCACAAAGCTTGGATGTCTTTTTTAAAAAACTTTTTAGAAACCTCAGTATGAATTGGTTCATAAGCTTCGAAATAAAATTCCTCACCGGAAGAGAGTCTTACCGTTTGATTTTTAAGACTGATAATATAGCTGGAAGTGAGACCGGTTTCAGGACTGTAGGTGGGAAAATGATCGAATGAATCCAAATCAAAATTTGCTCCTAGTTCCTTGTTTATTCTTGATAATAAATTGATATTAAATTCTTTGGTAACTCCTTTGCTGTCATCATAGGCGGACAATATTTTTCGGGGATGTTTTACAAGATCAAAGGCAATGAGGGCAAAATCACCGGACTCAAGACCTAAATTGATAGTTTTCATAAAATCTTTGGCCTCATCCATTGTAAAATTGCCAATATTAGCTCCGAGGAACAATACAAGTCTTGAAGACTTTTCTTTTGGCAAGGGTAAATAGGTTTTAAAATAATTGCCCGGCACCGGATCTACTTCCAAATCGGGGACCAATTCATTAATTGTTTTGATGTTTATTTCTAAGATGTGAGCCGAAATGTCAAGTGGAATATATTTAACATTTTTGATGATGGAAGTTAATGATTCGAGAAAGAATTGTGTCTTTGCACCGTCCCCGGCACCCAATTCTACAATTTCTAATTCTTGCGATTTAAGTTTTATTTTATTTGCAATGGCAGTCGAGTGATTATTTATAATTTCCAGCTCACTTTGAGGAAGATAATATTCATCTAATTTCATTATCTGCTGAAATAATTCGTCACCCTTTTTATCATAGAAATATCTAGAAGATAACTTTTTTGTTTTTTTAGAAAGTCCCTTTATTACATGCTCTTTGAAGCTACTCATTAGTATGATTCTTAATTTAGAAAATTAAATTGATTTTGCCAATCTAAATCCTGCAAACATCCAGCGGGAGGCAGGGGGAAAGAAATTCCGATAGGTATGCCTTTTGTGCCCAGCGGGAGTTGCGACTGAGGCCCCACGTAACACCATTTGATTGACCATAAACTTACCATTATATTCGCCTAAAGCTCCCGGGGCTTTTTTGAATCCCGGATATGGAGAATAGGGTGATTGTGTCCATTCCCAAAGTTGACCCCATGAGAAGTGTTCTGAGGCTACCTCCCACTCAGCTTCTGTGGGCAATCTACAGCCTTTCCATTCAGCGAAAGCGTGAGCTTCATAATAGGAAATATGCATTACCGGAAGATCCCATTTGACAGGTTCTAAGCCATTAAAATGATAATAGTACCATTTATTTTCTTTGAGATACCAATGGAGTGGACAAGTCAATTGTTCTGACTGGATATAATCCCATCCTTCGGAATGCCATAGATTAAAATCTTCATAGCCTCCGGCAACAATAAAATCTAAATACTCGGCATTGGTAACTAATTTATTGCAAATTTCGAAACTTCCCACAAATTCCTTGTGTCGGGGTAGTTCATTATCGAAAGAAAAGGTGTCAGGTGTAGCTCCGATTTCTTTTGTTTCACCTTTAAAAGATATCCATTCGTGAACTTGCGGTTCGGCATATAAAGGAAAAAGGTTGCCAATATCAGGAAAGGTAGGTTGATTACCTAAAATGTATTTGATATCATAAGCCAGTAACTCTTGATGTTGCTGTTCGTGATTGATTCCAATTTCGATCAAGGCAAGAATTTCATGACTTAAATCTTTTTGGAAAAGAATTTCCATATTTTCATTGATATGCTGTCTGTATTCATAAACTTCAGCTACCGTGGGTCGGGTCATAAAGCCTCTGTTGGATCTATCAGATCTGGAGCCCATATTGTTATAATAGCTATTGAATAGAAAAGCAAAGTCAGGATGAAAAACTTCATAATCCTGCAAATAGGGCACGAGAATAAACTGTTCAAAAAACCAAGAACTATGTGCCAGATGCCATTTTGGTGGAGATACTTCCAAACTTGGCTGAGGTACGTAATCTTCTATCTCCAGAGGATGACAAAGGAGGTTTGTATTTCTCCTAGTATCCAGAAAATTCTCATACAAATTATCTGAATTGATTATGTAACTCATTATTTCACAACTTTAACACCTTTCCAAAAAGCAATATAGCCTTTAATTTCCTCTGCTGCCTTTTTTGGTTCCGGATAAAACCAAGCTGCATCTTCATTTTTATTCCCCTCTACATCTAAGGATTTATAGGAGGCATCTCCCTTCCAAGGGCAATGAGTTTTAGTGTTAGATTTTAAGAAATATTTATCGTTTATGCTACTAGGAGGAAAGTATTGATTTCCTTCAATCTCAATGGTTTCGTCGCTCTCTGCTATTATTTGATTATTCCAAATGGCTTTCATGACTTTTTATTTTACAAGGGAAATTTCTAAATAATTAAACAATCAAATTTTTTGATGCCAAAAAATTAATTCAATCTCCTTATTAAACCCACTTTCCACTATCAATTGTTGAGATTAGAGGAAAGATTTTGTGATTTAATAGAAATTGAATTAATTTTCTTGTATAACAATCGGTATTTTGTCACAATAATTACAAAGGAGGTGCTCCGATTGCTACATGAGCATTTATTCGACCCCAACCGAAATGTGTATTTCTGTGAGGAAATAATTCTGAGGCATGTTTTAGCGTATTTAATATTTCATTTCGGGAAGCGGTAGGATTTGCAGACCAAGCTAATGCTGCTATACCTGCTGTTATAGCTGTTGCGGTTGATGAGCCCCCAATATATTTTGGTTGTGAATTGTAGGTGGCTAGAGCAATTGAATTATGGAGATTGGTGCTTCTTTCCATATTAATAACGAAATCAACTTCCGGTCCACTATGACAGACCTCACATCTCAATAGTTGGTGGGTATTCTTAACACCTGTAACAGCTACTGTTTGGGTCATGTTTGCAGGAAAGATAACTCCCCACCAATTGGCCCAATCGAATGAGGTTCCGGCAGCCGCAATTATTAATTTTCCTATATTATAAGCATAATAAACTCCGTCAGCCACAACGCTACTATAGGATATTGAGCCAATAGACATTGAAATTATTTTTATTCCCGGATTCATAGCAGCTATATAAAGAGCATCTCGAACGCCTTCCCGTTCATTAGAGTTATTGATTAAAACATCCTCAACGGCGCGAATGGTCATAAGATTTGCTCCATATGCTACACCGAGTGCATTACCGTTATTAGTGCGGGGAGCAGCCGCCAAACCTGCCATTGAAGTTCCATGTCCACAGGGATCATGCGGTGGATCGAGTGTTCGCCACCACCACGATCCGCTATATTTTGTACTCAGAGCTGTAATGATTCGTCCCGTTGAATAGCCACTTGAGAAATTGCTTCGTAAATTAGGTTGATTATCGGAAGAACCGGTATCGATTATACAAATGCCTATACCGGAACCTTTACTTTGATTCCATGCCAGATCAATCTGATGATCGTAGAAGTTCCAAGGGACTTTTGCCCAAGGAGCCACTGCCTCAAAGTCATCATAATCAATATTGTAATTTGGAGCTCCACTGCAACCGGAATCACTTTTATACATATGGTTATCGGCTAGAATAGAATACCCCAGGGGTTCGATATACCTGACTTCAATCATCTCTCTTAAGATTTTTAAAAGTTCCGGACTCGTAATTTTAAGAAAAAGAACAGGGAAAATCTCATTTTCTCCCATGGGTGTAATGTCTTCGATGCTAAGTTCCGGCTTGTTTCGACTTTTTCTTTCGAAATTAAGTATAATTTCCGTCAGCTCGGTTTTGGTTTCTAACCATTCTTTTTGGTAGATGTCGATTTTATGAATTTTTTCTTCGATATTAGTAAATTCTCTTGGTTGGTAGCCAATAGCGAAGATCGAATCAGAATTCATCCCGGCGCTCCATACAACATGTACATCTTCTTTTTCCCAATAAAATAAGCTTCCTTTTTTCAATTGTGATTTGACTCGATTTTCGATTTCTTGTGGAGCCAAAGGTTGGTTCGTAATTTCATTAAAATCAGGTTCAGCAAATTTTTCTTTCCGGCATGAAATCAATAGTAAAAATATAGTTATAAGTAAATATTTTGGTCTCATAATTTGAATTTTAGATGATTGAATGATTCAAATATCATTCACATTTCAAAAATGATCCGTAAATTAAACGTTTAATTACATTTAGGAGCGATGTTTTTTAAAAGACTTGGAATTTCTAAGGAGGAATATTGTATATATTCATTGTGAAAAATAATAAATATCTAAGTTTCACGCTGAAGGAGTGCTCTCATAAAATTTGCTTTACCGAGTTCATTTTCTTATATTCACATTTATATTTAATTATTCATACTACTGGGTTTTTATAACTGTATTTATGTAATTATAATTAAGTAAAATAGAAAATATAGAAATATTATTTTGCCTTAAGAGAATTTTCAGAAATATCTAAATATGAGTTTAAAAATTTTACCCCTGATAATTAGTTTGTTTATTTTTAATTCATTGCTGGCTCAACCGGATTGTTTGGAGTTTGAATTGTCAGACTTTACATTTAATGGGAGTGCTTATTTAGATGGGGAAGAAGCTATTTTAACACCACCTGCCAATGCTCTTTTCGGCGCAATTTGGGCAAATGAACGTATAGATCTTAACGATGATTTTTTGTTTGAAACCGAACTATATTTCGGTACCAATCCAACGGGTGCAGATGGAATAGCTTTTGTTTTACAACCATTATCAAATAATGAAGGTACGCAAGGAGGAGGAATAGGTTATCAAGGCATATTTCCATCTTTAGCAATTGAGTTTGACACTTATTTTAATGGGGGGACAGATCCCTTTCCAAATGATCACATTGCTGTAGTGAGAGATGGTCAAGCTCAGAGCTTACCTGCCCATTCTGAATTTGTACCTCCACACAATGCAGGATTTTTGAAAGATGGAGCCTGGTATGAGGCCATATTTGAATGGGAGGCAGCATCGCAAACATTGACGTTAACTTTTGAAGGGGCAATCATATTTTCATTTCAAATTGATTTAATTAATGAAATATTTGGGGGGCAAAGCGAGGTTTATTGGGGATTTACGTCTGCTACTGGAGGCGCAAATAACCTTCACAAGATTAAAATTAATAATTATTGCGTCACGGTCAGCCTGTGCGAGGGTTTAGGTCAAATTGTAGCCAGCGATAATAATATTTGTCCCGGCGAAATAGTTGAATTAGTTTTCAATTTGGATCCTGAAATTAATGGAACCTTTTTATGGTCGACCGGTTCAACCTCAAATTCAATTTTTGTTAGCCCTGAATTTACAACAACGTATTATTTGGAAATCATACTGGAAGAAGAAACATGTTTGAAGGAAATAACTATAGATGTTAAATTTGAGGTCTATCCTCCTTTAGGAGATGGCTATCAAACATTCTGTGATGATCCACCCCCCACGGTCGGAGATGTAATCGTGGATGGGGAAGATATTAAATGGTACGATGCGCCACAAGGAGGACTTCTTTTAGATGAATCAGAATTGTTGTATTCAGGTCAATTTTTATATGCTACTCAGACGAGTGATGGTTGTGAAAGTCAGACCAGATTATTAGTGCTAATTGACATATTTGAGTCGACCAGCTCGGAGACTTATATAAATAGCTGTGAAAGTTTGATATGGAATGGGCAAACCTTTAATGAAAGTGGAGATTACGAAGTCACTTTAGTTAATCAAAATGGATGTGATAGTATCGCTTATTTGTTCCTAACAATTGAAGATGAGATTAATACGGAACATGATATTTCAGCGTGCGAAGCATACACATGGAACCAAGAAACTTATACTGAGTCCGGTACTTACATAGAAGAATTTGAAAGTGCTCTGGGCTGCGATAGTTTCGCAATACTAAATCTTACAATATTGATGCCTTCTTTCGATACTATAAGTATTGCCGCTTGTAATGAATATTTATGGGATGGCATAAATCTGGATCAATCCGGAACATATAATGATACGCTGATCAATTCATCAGGTTGTGATTCAATTCTTACTTTGATACTAGATATAATTTTGGATGATCTGAATACTATTAGTGTTTCAGAATGTGAATCCTATTTTTGGGAAGTAACTTCACAAACCTACACTAGCTCGGGGTTTTATACAGATACCTTGATAAATATTAATGGTTGTGATTCAATATTAGCGCTCGAATTAAATATTTTGTCAGATACGGAGACTATTCAAAATGAATCTTCCTGCGAATCGTTCGCATGGACAGTAAATGGAATAGAATATAGTCAAGATGGTCAGTATCGCGATACTTTGATGAGTTCATTAGGGTGTGATTCTATTCTCATTTTAAACTTGACAATTTATAATGGAGAAACCATAGAAGAGATAGTAGAAACCTGTGATGAATATACTTGGAATGTGAATGGAGTAACTTATTCTGAAAATGGTCAGTATTCAGAAACTCTTATAGATGTAAATGGATGTGATTCAGTAAGAGTATTAATTTTAGAAATAAATGAGTCAGAGGAAATAATTCTAGAGGCAAATAGTTGCGAATCATATTCATGGGATGCAACGGGTCAAATTTATAATGAATCAGGTATTTACACAGCTCAACTTATTAGCGTGGATGGCTGTGACTCAATTCTTCACCTTCACCTTACTTTATTTGACCTTGAAAGTACTGTCGTACAGGGAGAAGCTTGCGGAGAATACTATTGGGATGTTTCAGATGAAATATATTCGGCGACAGGAACGTATTCACATATGTTATCGACTGTAAATGGATGCGACTCTCTGGTGACTTTGGATTTAATTATTTTCAATTCGGATTTGGAAGAAGAAGATATAACTGTTTGCGAATCGTTTATATGGCCTGTCACTGGGATTGAATACACCCAATCCGGTGTTTACACTCAAATGTATCAAAATGAGCAGGGTTGTGATTCCCTAATTGTTTTGAATTTGACAGTTCAAAATAGTGAAATTAACACAAGTGAAGTAGCAGAATGTGATTTTTACTTATGGGAAGTCAATGGAGTGGTTTACGATCGCAGTGGTGTCTATAATCATATGTTATCAACAGTAAATGGTTGTGATTCTCTCATGGTTCTTGACCTGGAAATCTATCTTAGTGAAACTGTTGTAGAACCTACTGAAAGTTGCGGAACCTATACCTGGGCTGCTAATGGACAAACTTATGAGCAGAGTGGTACTTATACAGAATTTTTACAGACATCTAATGGCTGTGATTCTATCGCGATTCTTGAGTTAACAATCTTGCCTGAATTTTCAGCGGAGACAATAATGACGGAATGTGATGAATATATTTGGCCGGTTAATGGTCAAATATATACCGAGAGTGGGCAGTATACAGAAATCCTGACAAATTCCTTTGGTTGCGACTCGATTTTGATTTTAGATTTAGAATTGCAATACAGTGTTGAAAATCAAACCGATATGCAATCTTGTGATTCTTATTATTGGCCTGTAACTGGACAGGAATACATGGAAAGTGGGACATATAGTCAAGTGCTTAGCACAGATTCGGGTTGCGATTCTACATTGACACTTAATCTTGATATATTTCAAAATTATAATGAAATACAGGAAGTGAAGGCCTGTGAAGATTACATTTGGGCTGTTGATGGTAATACTTATACCCAAAGTGGCGTGTATGCTTTAGAATTACAATCAGCCCATGGATGTGACTCTATCTTGCTTTTAGAACTGAGTATAACGCGGGCATATGAATATTTCGATCAAATAAATGCTCAAGATGAATATTACTGGCCTGTTACTCGACAGACTTATACTGAATCAGGCGAATATTCTCAATTATTTGAATCAGCGGGTGGATGTGATTCATTACATTTATTGTCGTTGAGTTTGACAAAGAGAGAAATAGTATTTGTCCCTAATGTTTTTTCTCCGAATGGTGATGGGATCAACGATATTTTATCCGTTTTTACGACCTCGGGAATTCAAAAAATTGATAGGTTTCAAGTGTTTGACCGGTGGGGATCGGTGGTTTATAATTTGGAGAATTTCGTACCTAACGATGAGAGTATTGGATGGGATGGATTATTTAAAGGGAAATCTCCCGGAAATAATGTTTTTGTTTACTATGTTGAATATACTAATTTGGCGGGGTACCAGAGAGTTGTAAAAGGAGATGTGACTATTTTAAAATGATAAAGATTAATTACTGTTTTCTTTCAATGTCTATAAAAGCCTTTTTTTATGTTTTATAAAAAATTTTCTACAAAAAGATGCAACAATACCACTTAAATAATTAATTTTGTGGATGTGCAAATTTGGGTGGGTAATTTGTTTGATTTCTATTGTAGGAATATTTGGTTCTATGGCTCCATGGATCAATTATCCAAGAATTGATACAGTAATACATGGATACCAAGGGGATGGCTGGGTGTTTGTAATTTTGTTTTTAATTACAATTATATTTGCCATAATCAGTTATAAACCAAATAATTTCAGGCGTAATCCTGTAATCATATCTATAATACTAAATACCCTAATTACTTTATTAATCTATAGTAAAATAGATTTATTTGTGGAGGAAAAATTAAATTTTAATTCCGACGACCCCTATTTAATAACTGTTTCGGCAGGTTCTCACATTGCTTATGGATTGTATTTGACAGGCATCAGTAGTTTACTTAATTCAATTGTCTTAATTATTTCATTCATTCAAAAAATCAGAAATGGGAATAATTAAGAATGCTTTGTCATTAAATATCTACATTTTATTAATTCTAGGCTGCTTTTTTTCATCATGTTCTCAATGCAATTCCGGAAATTTAAGTCCTCAGCAACTTGCCAAGGAGAAAGCAGTTATGGT
The DNA here is from genome assembly GCA_937894165.1 of uncultured Saprospiraceae bacterium. Classification (GTDB taxonomy): domain Bacteria; phylum Bacteroidota; class Bacteroidia; order Chitinophagales; family Saprospiraceae; genus CALCSX01. The sequence continues at coordinate 9,776 of CALCSX010000167.1, forward strand.
AAATGAAATTGAGATGATGGGGAATTCATTAATAGAAAAAGATTATGATCTTTTCTATGAATATAATATACCATTGATAATGGAGTCCATTGGGGGAAAGAGGAAGATGCTTGAATATCTACTCATGATGGAGGAAAGTTTTGAAGAGTCGGGTTCGAAAATAAAAAAAATTGAAGTTATTGATGTGCCAATCTTAGTGAAGAAAAACGGAGAATTACAATCTATAATTGAACAAGAACTAATAATTAAGACGAAAGAAGATACAGAAAAAATAACAGGCCAAAAAATGTTAGGTGTAACCTCAAAGAATGGGCGCAAATGGCAATTTATGGATGTTTCAAAGAAAAAGTTTGAAGAAGTCAAAATATTAATACCGGATTTGGATAGCAGGCTGGAAAAGTATTTTTGATATTCATTAAATTTTTTATATGCGAGATAGCAAGTGTGCTAGCTATATTTTATAACGAACGAATATTTTTTACATAATGTAATTTTTAATGAATTACATTGAGGATTAGTGGGTATTTAGGAATCAATTTTAGATCAAAGAAAGATAAGACTTATGAAGCTAACTTTACAATTTCTTAGAAATGTTTTTATAATATTTTTAATTCTTAGTCAAACACAATTGTACGCACAATTGCCGATGGCTATTTGTCAAGATATTACTGTAAGCTTGGATGTTAACGGTGATTATACTTTAATTCCTGATTTAGTAGATGCAGGGTCAACTGCGCCGGAAGGTCTTCAAAGTCTTGAAGTTTCACCCAATGTCTTTGATTGTGATAATATTGGAAGTAATTCAGTTACATTAACTATTACTGATATAATGGGTGGTACGAGTTCCTGTATTGCTAATGTATTAATTGAAGATAATACTAATCCTTCGGCAGCGTGTGTCGCTGATTTTAATATAGCTTTAGACGCTATGGGTATGACCAGTATAACTACAGCTGAAATTAATAATGGGAGTATGGATGCCTGTGGAATTGAATCTCTTGAACTTAGTCAATCTCAATTTACCTGTGCTAATCAAGGGCAAACTATTCCGGTAACATTAACTGTAACTGATGAAAATTCCAATACAAATACTTGTATAACAAATATAACTGTCGAGAATAATAATTTACCTGTCGCAGTCTGTCGAGATACACTATTGAATCTTGATCTAATGGGAAATGCTACAGTTACAGGAGCTGAACTTGGATTTGAATCTACAGATATATGTGGCGGACTTTTAACTTATGAATTAAGTCAAAGTTTCTTTAATTGTGATGATATTGGGTCAAATAGTGTAATGTTGACAGTTACTAATTCTAACATGATGTCAGCTACATGTATGTTGAATGTAGAAATTGCTGAGCTTTCAGTTTCTTTCTCTGCTTCCAATCCATCCACGTATGGAATGTGTATGCCTCCAATTACACTAGCAGTTGAGTCGAATGGCACAATTACCGGGACGAACACTTTCTCCGGACCCGGTATAATTGATGCAACAACAGGCCTATTCGATCCGTCCGTAGCAGGTGTAGGTACCCACATGATATCTGTAACTTCATTAGTCAACACATGTCCGGTGTCAGCCACAACAATTATTGAGGTGACCCCTTTAGAAATGGAATTCCTTGATTATTGCGCATGTCTTAATGATGCTGAAGCAGATGCATTAAATGGATCATATAATTCTATCGTTGTCATTAGAGGTGAAGAGAATCTCCCTATCGGTAAAACATTTAGGGTTTTTTTAACAGGAGGTGCATATACTATTGATGGAAATCTATTGCCTGCAAATACTCCATTCATATATTGTAATGGAATGAATTGTCCGAATGGCGTATCAGCCGGGGAGTATTATTTAGAGATGGTCACAGTGAACAATGAACCAATGTTCCTCGATGTTCAAGAATTCTGTGGCAATACTATAATTTCTATTGAAAATGAATTATGTACAGGTTACCCGGCTTTACCTGTTATGCCGGCAGTTTTTAATGATACCATTGTGTGTATTACAAGTGATCTGACGGTTTCGGCTGATGGTGGTATTTATTCATTGAATAGCGATCCTGAAATAGCGCCGGATTTGCCACCGGGATTTGTTCAAACAGGCAATTCATTGACCATAAGCAGTGCTGAAATAACCAATATTTCGCTGACGCTTTTTTTACATAAATCAGTATCTAATCCATTAAATGGAATTCCAAATAGCTGTTACAGCACATCTTCACGTGAACTTGACTTTTTAAAATCCCCAAGTTTAAATTCAGATCATTTTAGATGTATTAATTCAGGACAAACAATATTTCTGAGTTCTTTATTAGAAAGTTATTCGGATGATGTAGGAACTTATACTGTCAATGGAAATGTATTGCCGGATGGTGAATTCACACCCACTTCGAGTGGCTGTTATACATTGTTTTACAATCCTAATGTATGTAATTTCCCGATAGTCAATGTTGATTTCTTGGTAACATTTAAGCCGGAGCCGATTTTTTCAATAACAGGCACTGAAACTTCTCCGGTTTGTAGTGATGGCGGTACAATCTCAATTACAGCCACTCGATCGAGTTCCGGATTAGAGCCTGTATTAACTGTAACTTGCAGTGATCCTGGTTTAGTAGCAACAACAACAGGAAATATTTCTACAGGATCTGTATCAATTGATATGCCTGCTCCAACGATGACAGGAGGAGTAAATTATACCATTTGTCTCACTGAATTCGGAATTATTCCAATGGTGTGTGATACATTTCCGGGTATGGGCTTTGAAAGATGCGAAGAGACATCCTGCAAAACATTTACAATATATAATGATGGCTTCGGCTGTGGTGCGGATGCTATATTCCCAAATCAATGTGTTCTTCAACCGCCCTCTGAGGCTTGTCCAATTGATACCAAACCGACACTAGATTTTGCCTGTCGATGGTTCACGATAAGAGGTCCAAGAATTATAACTTCTGCTATCAGAGGAGATCAAGCAGTTTATAACTGTCGCGATACTGATATCACTGCAATTTATTCATTAAATTTACCCGGTATTTTTGGCGATGCGGTGGCAAGTGGACCTACAATCGGTTCTCTTCCGGGTTTAAATGTCGTTTGTAGTATTTTAAATTGGAGATTAAGGATAAGCTTTAAGGTTTTTGGTAAGAGATTTACTCTTTTGGATTTTAAGCCATTTGGCAGTTTGGGAGATGGATGTTATCGAACGATAGGTCAAATTTTATTAGATGCATTATCTTTATTGTTGGGTGGAGATGGAGGAGGAGGATATGTGGCTGCTGATACAAAAGGTATTGGAGTCTTTGACGCAATTGAGGACATTCCTTTTGGAATCAGCAATGAAAGTTTTACAGTTCCAAATAGAATCCAAGGAACCGGGTATATAACCTTCCGGGTTGCCGGGGGCTGGCCATTTAAAGCAAATGGATTGTGTGGGAATATAGTAACTGATCAAATATTACTTCTTGATTTATTGCCTATAGGATCTATTCCAATAGTGGGTGTGATAGTTGAAGATATACTCGCCGCAGCGGGATGTAATATAGATTTGGTGTTTTCCGATTCTAGTGATGTGCAAATACCTATTTTTGATAATACACCTCCATTGTTTTACAATTGCCAACCGTCCGGTTATACTTATTATACCACTACTGGTTGTGCAACGCCTGTGGATTGGGCATTGCCAAGTGCATTCGAAGAGTGTAGGGGTTCAAGTCTTAACTTTATGGGTGTTACGACCGGTGCAGATTTGAGTTTTTATAATGGACCACCATTAAATCCCATAGCAAATATTACCGAGGCAGGTATTTACCAAAATGTAGGTCCGGTTCCGGGATCAATTTTACCACCGGGTACTTATACTGTTAATTATATTGCGGTGGGATGTAGTGGTAATTTTACAAATTGTTCTTTTGATGTTGAGGTAAGTCTTGAGCAACCAATACTTTCTATTCCTACAGACATGGTCTTTAGTAATGATATAGGGACATGTACTGCGGTAATTAATGGTTTAGCACCTACGCAGGGTCTAGGGTGTTTGACTACCTTAAACTACAATTATATAAATCCTGTCACCATGACAGAAGTAGAAACTAACTCTACTCAGCCCGGTGTCCATAATATTCCTGATGGAAATACATTTGAGTTGGGGACAACTGTCATCAATTATATTTTGACTTCTGACAATAATGGAAATGGTATCATTGAGGCAAATGAGATGCTTGAGGCGAGTTTTTCTCTTACAATAGCAGATACCGAGGATCCGGTAGCACAATGTGTGGATGTAGAAGTGCAATTGAATAGTAGTGGGATGGCAACGGTTTTTGCTAATTCCGGAGGAGGCAATGTCTTTATCAATGGAGGTTGTACTGATAATTGTGATGATAATCCACTGGTTCAAATTAGTAGAAATGGGAGTACCTTTTCATCTTCAGTCAATTTTAGCTGTGAGGATGTAGGAGAGAATTTTGTGACTCTAAGAGTTACAGATGATGCAGGTAATTCTAGTGATTGTATTGCGAGGGTTAAAGTTTTGAATTATTTCCAAGATTTTAATTTGAATTTAAATTTCCCGGCAATTTGTTTGGGTCCTTTTCAAGAAACTTTTGATTTGGCTCCTTATGTTACTATCAATTTGCCAAATGGAACATCTATTGGGCATGATCAAATAGGTACATTAGGTTCTGCAGTTTTCGGTGATTTTATGATACTAGGATTTACGCCTGATCCGGGTGAAGATTTTGATCTAGGTGAAGTTACTGAAAACGGAATTTTTACGCCGGGATCAGCTAATGGATTTTTAAGAATCGGATATGCATTGGGGATTGAAGATCAATTGGAAGAGACGCCATTCGGAATAGAAGGCTGTTTCAAATTGACTTCACAGGTTGTTAGAATAGAAAAATACGACCCGGAGTGGTCAGCAGGCTTTGTATGTTGTGATGCTGGACCGGTATGGCTTGGTGGTGCAAACAATGTTTTACCTGTAGGATTAATAAATTTGGAAGATATAGGAGGAACTTATCCTGTGGATCTTGGTGGAAGCTGGGCTGGTCAGGGTGTGAGTTTTGTTGATCCGGATGGAATCAATTTCTCCGGAGATGAATACTTCCAATTTGACCCAATAGGTCTTGACGGAGAATATGATATTACTTATGAAATTGGAGAAGAAGCCTGTACCTTTACATCTTCTCAATCAATGAGGGTAACATGTCAACCACTCCAAATAGCTGTATCAGATCGTGTTGTATGTCCAAATAGTGTGGTAGAAGAAATAGAAATATTGACAGATTTATCAGATTATGATTTAGTGGTCAATACGACAGGAGTAGCTGCAGTGGGTGGAGTAGATTTAGTCAATGAGCCTGTTGTTGATGGTCGAGTAGTGATAGAATCTTTTACCTCAGTAACAGTGATGGATCAAGATTTCTTAATCACAGTTACTGTCAGTCAGGCAAATACCAATGGTTGTGAAGATCAGATCAGTTTTATTATCACGGTAAGAGATATTGAAGCACCTACATTTTTGAATTGTCCATCAAATCAAACATTTACTATTTCACTTTTCCCAAGCATTTGTGAGGGAAGCACCATTTGGAGTATTCCTGTAGCAGTAGATAATTGTGGTATAGAGACTTTTGAACAGACTGCCGGGCCTTCCGTTGAAGATCAATTAAGTGTAGGAATTTATTTAGTGGAGTATACCGCAACGGATTTTGTAGGAAATGCTACCGTTTGTTCGTTCTTTATTAATGTTATTGATACAGAAATACCTGTTGTTGTTTGTCCGGGGAATGTAATTATAAATAGTACAGATTTAGGTACTTGTGATTGGATGTCACCTCCGGGTAGCTTAAGACCTTTGTTGGCTAATGCAAATTGTCCTTTTATCACAACTTGGGATGTTGAAAATCCTGATGGATCTATAGTTTCAGGTTTTGATGATGTTAGTGGATACACTTTCTTGTTTGGAAGAAGTATTGTTACTTATACGATTACAGAAATCGAAAGTGGTCAATTGTGGGTTTGTAGCTTTACAGTTGATATCATTGATACAGAGTCACCTATTCTGACCTGTCCGGAGGATTTAACCATTGAATGTGTTGATCCAAATAATCCTGACCTTATCGCAGCATGGATAGCTAGCGCAACCGCCACTGATAATTGCGATCCTGACGTTGAGATAGTAGCAACAGTATTCAGTATCAACTCTCAATGTGGTTTGACAGAAACAATATTGTATGAATTCGTAGCAACGGATGACTCCGGAAATACAACAAATTGTTTTAGAAGTGTAATTATAGAAGATACTACTCCTCCCTTAATTGTTGGAGGTGAGGATATGATAATGGAGGAGTGTGACAGCCCTCCGGGAGGCAATTTTCCGGATTTTGACTTTTGGTTGAGTGACAATGCCGGAGCTACTGCCATTGAACTTTGTGGCACCCATTCTTGGACTAACAATTTCAATCCGGCAAACTGGGTTGACGAATGTGGTAGTACAAGATATGTAGATGTTGAATTTACAGCTACCGATATTTGTGGAAATTCTTCCAGCATCACTCGAAGATTTGGCATTATTGATGAAACTGTTCCGGAATTTACAAACTGTCCAAGATTTCCTGTTATAGTGGATGCACCCCTTGGCTGGTGTGAATCATTCGTGAACTTTTCAGCTCCAATCGCAACAGACAATTGTAGTAATGTTACTATCAATAAAATAGATACTTCCGGTCTAAATTCAGGAGATTTATTCCCTGTAGGACTTACAATTTTGATATGGGAAGCTGTCGATGAATGTGGAAACAGAGACACTTGTTCATATAAAATAATTGTCAATGATTTCCGTCTACCGCCTGATTTTTCATGTCCTGAAAGTGTTGAGGTTGTAAATGATGAGAATATATGTGGAGCAGAAGTGGGGGATATTGGTTTGAAAGGATTGGAAGATAATTGTATTGATAATGTATCGGTCATTTATAGGGTAGAGAATACTTTTGGTGATATGATTGGATGCGGGATAGTTGATGCATCCGGTGTACATTTTGGGGTAGGAACCAATGTCGTTACCTATGAAGTAAGGGATCAACCTATATTATTGATAACTGAGGTTACACAAAGTGATGGAAGTAATTTGGTTGAAATTACCAATTTTGGCCCGGCAGCATATGATATTACTTGCCTTGAAATCAGACGGGAAGGTCCGGATACGACCAGTTTTATTGTTCCTGCTGAGACAGTGCTTCTTCCGGGTGAAGTGTATGTACAAGAGTTCCCAATATTTCCAAGTGGCACACCAGTAGGTTACTACATAGGATTTATGGATAGGATTATCGATGGAGTCGCATTGAACGGGTATATTCCTGTGCAGTTTGACTGGAGTGGATTGTTAGAGGGTGAATCTTTTAGTAGAATTAGAATTTGTGATACGGATAGCGCGGACGATTGGAGGTTAAATGATGATTGTTTCACAGTGGGAATTGGTGATTTAAATATCGACCTAACAGAAAGCATTTTTGATTGGAATGGAACTAAGACGAGTTTACAAAGTAAGAATCCATCATTGAGAGAATGTAGCTTTGAGGTAGTTATTGTGGATACTGAAGCACCATTCTGTGCGGATGTAATTATACATGATTATGAGGGTGAAGGTGGAGAGATTGAAAGTAATAATTGTTTTGTTTCGTCAGTGGTAGTAACTGATGATTTCCAATTGAGCAGAGTTAGAGTTTTGGATTTGAGTGGAAATTATCCGACTATGTTTGGTTTGACCGCAAAGTTGGTAAGTCCGGCAGGGACGGAAATTATATTATTTGACAATATTTGTAATACTACACCTGATTTTGATATTAACTTCTCGGATGACGCTGCTGAAACATTGGCTTCAGTATTGTGTGGTCCTGCGGGTCAGGGTGGGACTTATCAGCCACTACAACCTTTAAAAACTTTAGCGGGAGAACGGAGTGCAGGAGAGTGGAGGTTAGAGATTTTCTCTTCCCTGGAATTGGAGGGAACGGTGAATAATTGGATTCTTCAATTGGAAGAATTGCTTCCTTATAGCCAGACAGATGAAACTTTAGAAAATGAGGTTGGACTATGCGGTTCTGACTTTACATGGATACATGCTTTCTTTGCTGACAATTGTTGCGAAGGTACGATCCGAGTCGATTATTCTTCTTTAGATAGTATAAATGTGCCGGCAGGGGGCGTCCTTCCCAATGGTGGCGGATTTGAAGTGACCGAATTCTTTGAAGTAGGTGTAACTTTGGTTCTTTATACTTTAACGGATCAATATGGAAATGTGTCAACATGCAGTTTTGAAGTCACTATTTTAGATACAGAAGATCCTACTTTGGCCAATTTTGCTTGTCAAGATGTGGATTTATATCTAGGACCAGGCGAATGTACCACAAAATATATCTATCCGCCTTTGGGGGAAGATGATAATTGCAGTATAGCATCCATAGTATATACACCTGACCACAATTACGATTTTCCGATTGGAACAACCACAGTAAATGTTATTGTAACAGATCCATCAGGAAATTTTGTAGAATGTAATTTCGATGTAAATGTAATTGAATTTATTCCAGATGAAAACACCCTAGTTTGTAATGATGAGGTGAATCTTTCACTTGGATCAGATTGTGTAGGTAAAATAAATGGAGATTTTTTATTAGAAGGCGATAATTACAGATGTTACGATAATTACTGTATCACCTTGTGGGATGAAATGGGGCAGATTATTGGTACGAGCATGGATAGTACTGCAAATGTTGGTTTAGAGCATGTAGGAACTACAGTAAGAGCTACAATTTGTAGTTGTCTTGATGCAGTCCAGAACTGTTGTACAACGCTTATTCATGTGGAAGCTTTTGCGATCCCTTACGTAACCTGTCCTGATGATGTGACTTTACAGTGCAATGCTGACATAAGTCCTGCTGCTACCGGAGAGCCAATATTGCTCAACTGTGTGCCAACTGTTCAGATTAACTATTATGACACATTCCAGGATTTAGGAACTTGTAGCTCTCCAAGAGCTCAGATCCTAAGAAAATGGATCATAATGAATGATAAAGGAGATAAAGTTGAGTGTGATCAAGTGATTACCATCGTTCCTTTTGATTTGGAAATGGTTGAATTCCCTGCTGACTTAAACTATAATAATGCCTTAAATTGTTCTGATATTCAAAATAATCCGGACTTATTATTGCCGGAAATAACGGGACAACCTACCATAAATGGGCAACCTGTTTTTGGCTCTCATTTATGTGAATTTAATGTTGGGTATTGGGATGAAGTGTTGCAAGATGCAAATTGTCCGGGGGCTTATTCTGTATTGAGACACTGGACTATTGAAAATGAGTGTTTACCGCTTGAATTCAATGTGAATCCATTGCGAAGTATCCAGAGAATTAAAGTCAATGATACAGAAGGACCTCAGTTTACAAGTTCTTTTAGTGATGTAACTATTAGTACGAGTAATTACTCTTGCATGGGATCATATACTATGGGGAATATTGGTGATATTTTGACTGATGATTGTAGTAATTTGAGAGATATTACAGTCGTGGTTTCAGGATGCTTGGTGGTGAGGGGGCAAAATGGCTCATTTACCATTAAGAATATGAAAAAAGGCGTTCATGATGTTCGAATTATCGCTTCTGATGACTGTTGGAATTATACAGAAACCGGATTTACTATAACTGTGTTAGATCAAGCCGCTCCAATTGCAGTTTGTATTGAAGAGACGGTGATTTCATTAACGAATAGTGGGCAGGCAGGACTTTTTGCTACTAGTATTGACAATGGCAGTTCTGATAATTGTGGTGAATACCGGAGAGAAATCTTTAGAATGACGGACAATTGTGGTATACCTGCTAATCTTCAACCCGGTGAATATGTAGATTTCTGCTGTGATGATGTAGGAGATCCGATACAAGTGGTATTGAGAATCTGGGATGACGCAGATGGAAATGGAATCTATGGTTCCTCCGGTGATAATTTCAATGAATGTATGGTTTTAGTGACGGTTAATAGTAAAATTCCTCCAATTATCGAGTGTCCTGTTGATATTACCGTTGATTGTGAGGAAGATATCTACAATACTTCCATTACGGGATCACCAATTATCCTTCAAGGCTGTGGCAACGAAGTTGTGTTCTACAGCGATATTGAGAATCTTAACCATTGCGGAACCGGAACAGTTATTAGAAGATGGCAAGTGGAAGGCTTCCCGCAGGTAAATTGTACCCAAATTATCAATGTTAATGCTCCTAAAGAATTTGATGAGTTCAGAGACATTATTTGGCCTACAGACTGGACAGGAAGTTGTCTTGATAGTATTCCAATGGCTGCTCCTATACTCGCCACAGGAATTTGCGAATCTGTTGCTGTGAGTAAAAAGGACGATGTTTTCAATTTTGTAGAAGATGTTTGTTACAAAATCCTGAGAACCTGGACGGTTATCGACTGGTGTGTTTATGAAGTCAATGATCCTCTCGAGAGAGGAAAGTATACTTATGTTCAAGTCATCAAAATTCTAGATGAGGAAGCGCCGGAAATTGCAAATTGCGACACTGTAGAAGTGGGTTTTGAAGGAGATGATTGTGAGAATGGTACTATAATGTTGACACAATCAGCAACAGATTTTAGCTGCGGAATTAATGCCACATTAAATTGGACCTACAGATTCGATAGGGGAAATGATGGCATTTTCAATGTTGTCGGCACTGTTACAGGTAATGATGTTTTCATATCTGTTAGTAACGTAAATCTTGGTCTGCACAGAATAGAATGGACTGTTACTGATGGATGTGGGAATAAAAGCACGTGTACACAATTGGTAGAGGTGAAAGATGTCAAAAAACCATCGCCTATCTGTACAGATGAGATTATTGCTGTGCCGATGGCAAATGGAAGTATAACTATCAATGCAGATTGGTTTAATATACAAAGTTCTGATAATTGTACTTCAGCGGAAGATCTGAGATACTCTTTCTCAGAAACAGCAATTGTGCCTACCCGAACATTCACTTGCGATGATATTGAAAATGGGGTTTCTCAATTAATCATTCTTGATATATGGGTATGGGATTTAGCAGGAAATAAAGATTACTGTACAGTAAGGCTTGTACTTCAGGATAACAGTGATGCTTGTCTCGATATTGAAGATATTTCAAGAGTGATAATTAGTGGATCTGTCGTAACCGAAAATATGGAGCCATTAAAGGGTGTGGAAGTTAGTTTGACATCTCACCTTCCTGAATATCCTATCAGTATGGTAACGGTACAAAATGGTCAATTTATATTTGACGAATCACCAACACCTAGCATTTATACGATCAGTTCAGTTCGGGATGATGACTATCTGAATGGAGTTAGCACTTTGGATTTAGTACTTATGCAAAGATATATTCTCGGGATGGTGACTTTTGATAGTCCTTATAAGATGATAGCGGCTGATGTGACCAATGATGAGAAAATAAATGCCCTTGATATTGTAGAATTGAGATCATTGATACTTTTAAAGGTAGGTGAGTTTAAAGACAATCAATCTTGGAGATTTGTAGATGCTAATTTTGTTTTCGAAAATCCTAAATCTCCTTGGCCTTTTGAAGAGAAAATTGAAATTTTTGCAGAAGGCGCAGGCAACTATTCCGGGAATCAATTTATTGGAGTGAAAATAGGTGATGTAAACGGTAGTAGTGTGGGAAGAAGTGTGGAAAAAAGAAGTAGTTTGAAATTACAATTGATTGCAGAAGATAGAGAGGTGAAAAAGGATGAAATAGTGGAAATTGCGGTAAGAGCCCGAGGATTTAACGATGTAAGTGGCTATCAATTTACCCTTCATGCACCGAAACTTAATTTACTTGAAATTTACTCAGGTGCGGTTAGTTTCGAGATGGAGAATGTGGCGAAACTGAATGGCGGGGTAGTAACGGCTTCATATAATAATCTAGAAGGTTTAACTATTTCCCAAAAATATGTCCTATTCACCCTGACATTTAGAGCTGAAGAGGATGGATTATTGAGTGATATGGTGAGTTTAAGTTCACTTTATACCCCATCGGAAGCTTATTTAGGTGAGAATCTTGAAATTGCAAATATTACTTTGGAATTCAATAAAATTTCTTCAAAATTGATGCAATATGCTCTATATCAAAATGAGCCGAATCCTTTCACATTTGAAACTCAGATTGCATTTGATTTAGCAATGGATGATGAGGCTGTTATTAAGATTTCGGATGTTGCCGGAAGAGAATTAATCAGGAAGGAAATTCAAGGGAAGGTCGGCAGTAATCAGATTTGGATAAGAAAATCAGAATTAGGTGGTGCCGGAGTTTACTATTACACTTTAGAGAGTGGTAGTTTTACTGCAACGAAGAAGATGATCTTGATAGAATAGAATAATAAATTTTAAGATAAATCCCCTTGAGAATGAATACGGTAAGTGCATTTTTAAGGGGATTTTTTATTTTATTTCACATATTGTTTAAATAATTTATTGCTATTTGCTATACTTACATAAATAATTAAAAGCAATAAAATATGGAATTAATTAAAATTATTCTAAAAAGGATGGGTAAGCAATTTGGTGTAATTGCATTTATGATTGTTGTATGGAATTTTATATATTTTCCACATGTTTCTGGACAGGACAGTATCATGATTTCTTTAAGAACCGGGCTTGTACTTTCAAAAATGAATGTGGTTGAAAATAATTATTCTGCGGGTGATTATTTACAAGAAGGAGTTAATGTGGCCTTTGCAATTAAGAAATCTATTACTCCTAAGTTCAATGTAGGCTTAGAACTTGGTTTTATTTCAGCGTATAGTGATTTGGGTTCTCTGGATAAAAATTCTTTTCAAATTGTAGATGATTTGGTCGGAAATTTTCAAAGGAACACACTTTATTTAATGATCTACCCGGAATTCTATCTACCTAAAATTGGCTTATATTGGAATCTGGGCGTAGGAGGTGCATACAATTATACTAATATGATTTTGAACGGAACGCGCATTATTAGAGAAATAGACGGTACCGAGAGAAGAATATATGATGTAACCTTAGGATCACCTCCGGGTTTAGCAGCAATGTTTAAAGTCGGAATGGGCTATAGAGCTAGATTTTCCAAATCTATTTTTGCCGATTTCGATCTGTCCTATTTTGAGACGACTCCTACCGGCGGCAATGTAGGTTATTTAGAAATACAGGGAACTCCGACTATAGGATATCGTGGGTGGATATTTGGAGCAAGTATTGGGATGATGATTGGTGGTAATTGAAAGTAGGGTTGATGGGTCATATTCTGATTCACAGTTCTACTCCCGGACTAGCGATGTGGAGGGTGACGTAGCGAAGCGAAGGAAGTCTGAAAGACCTGGCCCGAAACGTAGCGACCCGATAGGGGAGGCCTCAAAGTGTTTTAATGACCTAAAAATATTGAATTTTATTTTCCCTTTTTGAAAGTTTCCTGAAATACCTCCAAGCTATTGTTTTATTTTTTGTAAATTTGAAAAGTGAATTTTTACAAGATAAAATGACACCAATGAAAGCTAATCACATAGCAACCTTTAAACTCGAAAATAAAAGTACGATCAAGTATCTCGCTAATATTTTCGGCATCATTCTGTTTACGGCCATTATATTTCCAATGATTTGGATAGACTTAGATGTTCTTGGAAATGTACTTTTTATAGTGGCTGTTATAGCTTATTTTTTAATGGTTCGGTTCTTCCCTTTATTGAATGTGGTGGGAGAAATTCAGTTCTTTGAAGCGGGTCTTTATTGGAAAGCAGAAAAAGAGGCCCAATTATCATGGGAGGATATAGCTTTATTCAAATTTGATTATTGGGGCTATAGACAAGGATTTTTATCGCAGACATCCATGGGTGATGAAAATGTCATCTTAATTAAAGATCGAAGTGGTCAAGAATTTACTCATTTTATGCATTTAGGAAGTCGAAAGGACCTACAAAAATTGCAATCATGGCTGGAATTGGCATATGAAAATGGAGTTCGTATCGAGGAAAGTATAGGAGGAGGCAGCAGTTACTGCTTGAAAAGATTAAATTATGCTGAGATTCAGGAATTTAAATCCAAATATTTTTCTGAAGTCCAAAATTAAAAGAGTCTCCGAAAGAGTTATAAACTTAAAATCTACACAATATGACTAGATTTATTTTAACAGTTATGTTGCTATTAGGATTACTAACCACTAAAGCACAAACTCCTGATAATTATGCTCCTTTAATAAGCGAAGCTTGGAGTTTATATGAAAAGAAAGAATTTCTAAAATCCGGGCAAACATACAATAAAGCATTTTCGGCTTGGGATGATAGAGGGATGATAAATGATAGATACAATGCCGCTTGCTCTTGGGCCCTAGCAGGAAATCTCGATTCAGCTTTTCATCATTTAACAAGAATTGCAGAAAAGGGTAATTATACCAATTTGCAGCATATGGTTAATGATTCAGATTTATTCTCCCTTCACAATGATGGTAGGTGGTCAAATGTGGTGGAGAAAGTTAGAGCAAATAAGGAAAAAGCAGAAGAGCATTTAGACAAAGAATTGGTTGCTGTCCTGGATACCATCTTCGATGATGATCAATCGCTGAGACGGGAAATACAAGCTATAAGCGATGAATATGGCTGGGAATCAGAGGAAATGAAGGCGCATTGGAAGAAAATTCAAACGCTAGATTCAATCAATTTAGTGAAGGTGGAGGCGATTCTGGAAGAAAAGGGTTGGTTGGGAGCAGATGTGATTGGCGGGAAGGGGAATCAGACACTTTTTTTAGTGATTCAACATTCTTCCCTTGAAAAGCAAGAAAAATATCTTCCGATGATGAGGGAAGCTGTAAAAAATGGCAAAGCCAATGCTGCAAGTCTTGCTCTTTTAGAAGATAGGGTGGCTTTGGGAAAGGGGGATAAGCAGATTTATGGAAGTCAGATAGGTAGAAATGAGGAAACAGGAGAACATTATGTTTTGCCTTTAGTGGATCCGGCCAATGTGGACGTAAGGAGAGCTGAAGTAGGGCTGTCGTCACTTTCGGAATATGTATCTAGATGGAATATTGTTTGGGATGCGGAGAAGTATATTTTAGATTCAGAAAAGGAATAATCTACTCATTTGAAGCCAATTCCATTATTTTCGCAGCTACAGTTTCCGATGTGATCCATTGCATACAGGCATGGTCGCCTCGATAACAAGGCTTGTTACCATACACGCTACAAGGCCTGCATGTCAATTCATCAGTTGATATTTCAAGACGATGTTGAAGATCGGAAAGGGGAGGGGCAAAACCTAGATCTGAGTGTGTGGTTCCCCATATCGAAAGTGTTTTGGTCCCGGCTAAGAAAGCAAAATGGAGGTTAGCTGAGTCCATCGTAACCATTAGATCTAATTGGCTCATCACGGTAATTTCGTTATTAAATCCCCCCAAATCTCTAGAAACAATACATCTTTCAGGGTGGGAAGCAGCCCAATTGTCTAGTATTTTATTTTCATCATTGCCAAAGCCGAAAAAGACGAATGAAAAATGCTTGTGAATCAATAGTAAATCTAACGCGGCTTTCATTTGTTCAAGAGGGTAGATTTTCGTAGGGCGAGCAGCGAAAGGTGCAATGCCTATTAATGTTTGGCCGTCAAATTTCTTTGGCAGTTTATAGTCCGAGGGATAATATTTCGGAACATCAACTAAAGGTTGGAATTGAAGACTCGCCCAGCTGCTGTGTTCCAAAACTTCCTTATAGAGATGACCGATATAGGGCAAATTAACTCTATTTTTATCGACCTTTCGCGTATTTTGCTTACGCAAATGTCTGATTTTATTTAGTTGGAAAACCTTAGCTCCTGTGAGTTGAAATAATCTCATTAAAATATTTGAACGAATATTATTATGCAAATCTGATACCACGTCGATCTGCAATTTTCTAAGTCGAAAAAAGAATTTTAACAAGCCCCAAAACCCCTTTTTCTGATCTTCTAATGTGAAGAATTGTGGATGCAATCTAGGGTGGGCAGGCAAAAAAGCTTGCATTTGCTGCTTTGTAGCTAAAAATATATGGAAATCCGGTTTTTTCTCCAGTAAATCAACTAAATATGGTATTGAAATTACTAAATCTCCAACTGCAGTGAATCTAATCGCTAGAATGTTCATTGATTCTTTTTATACAATTGCGGGTTGAGACTATTGTCATTATACATTTTCATTTGTCTGTATAATTTGAACTGTCTTTTGCCATCGAGAATTTCGCTGTGTAATTGATCGTAACACAACATAAGATCCTCATTTTGTTTTAAAAGAATTTCCAGCTTTGTTTTGCAATTTGCTATGTGATCAGGATCCACATCTGTTCTTTGCGTTTGCTCACCCATATGCCAAATCTTTAAACGGAGGATAGAAAGTCTATCTAAAATCCAAGCCGGGGTTTCAGAATTAATAGGAGCATCTTCGACAAGATAATTTTGAAAATATGCAAGGAAGATATCGTCGAGTTGCTCTACGGTATCGACTCTTTTCTGGTTCATCCTATCAATCCGTCTTTTGGTCTCAATAAAAATATCTGAAGCCAATTGCGGAATTCTCATGATATCCTCCAAATGCCATTGAACCGTGTCAATCCAATTTTTTGAATAAAGTAAATAATGAAATGTTCCGGATTCATATGGATTTGATTCGACGGTATCTACATTTTCCAGAATATGAAAATCAGATATGGCTCGGTCGAATATTTGAACACAATTGCTGGCATTTAATATCATTACAACTATTTTTATGAACAAAAGTAAGGGAAAAAAATGGTAAGCTGTAGTTAGTTTAGTAGTTTTGTGCCGATAAGGAATTCGGTTTTAGGACTTTTACTACCGGAGGAAACTTTATCTACTTTATTCTAAATCATTTTGTATTTGTAATAACTAAAATATAAGTTTATTATAAGTGTAATCTTTTGCAAAATAGAACTATGAAATTTCATTTAGTATCCGGGGGTTGTGGTTTTGTAGGGAGGAATATGGTTAAATATCTCTATAAAAACACCAAGGATTATATCATTTTAGTAGATGATTTGAGTGTTGGAATTGACCCGGAGCAATGGTTAGATGCTGTTTTGGTTGAAACACAATGCAATGCAAAGATTTTTGGAGAAGATAGAAGAGTTATATTTTACAAGGAAGACTTTAGGAATTTTTTGAGGAATGAAGAGGCTTATAGTGGGTCTATTTCTAATTTTTCAAAACAAAATTTTTCAAAATTTAATGATGTCTATCACTTTGCGGCCATCGTTGGCGGGCGGGCAACAATTGATGGAGACCCAATGAAAGTTGCATTAGACTTGGCTATTGATGCCGAGTTTTTCTATTGGGTAACACGTCACAAACCGGAACGGGTTTTATATCCCAGCTCGAGCGCGGCTTACCCGGTGAATTTGCAGACAGAAGAACATTCCATAGCACTTTCTGAATCTGATATTGATTTTGACAATATGGGCCAGCCTGACATGACTTACGGTTGGAGCAAATTGACGGGTGAATATTTAGCCAAAATCACTGCTCAACATTACAATATTTCAGTAACCTGTATTCGACCTTTTTCGGGTTACGGAGAAGATCAGGATTTAACTTATCCTATACCCGCCATCGCTCGCCGCATCGCCAATAGAGAAAATCCTGTCGAAGTGTGGGGGACAGGCCATCAAGGTCGGGATTTTGTACACATCGATGACGTAATCGACTGTATAATGATTGCGATGGATAATATTCAAGATGGTTCAGCAATCAATATTGGAAGAGGAGAATTAACAAGTTTCAGAGACATAATTACCACATTAACCGAAATAGCAGGTTATAAGGCTGAAATTAAAACACTTCTAGACAAACCTGTAGGTGTGCACAACAGATATTCTAATATGGATTTTGTCTTCCAAACCTTAAAATGGAGACCAAAAATTTCTCTAAAAGAAGGAATGACAAGGGTGTACAATGCCGCTTTAGAGAAAATGAATAAGGAAAATATCTGAACATGCGAATAGTCTGTTTCGGACCGGGACCAAAATTTAAAGGTGGGATTCAGAATTACAATACATCCTTAGCGAAGGCTTTCGATGCTCTTGGCGAGGAAACATTTATAGTGTCTTGGACAAATCAGTATCCTTCGATTATTCCAAGAGAATTTATCGATAAATCAAGTAAGGGAGATTTATTGCAAGGAACGGGAATCGAAATAAAGTATATCACTAATTACAATAATCCTTTTTCCTGGAGTCAAACTGCAGCACATATTATTTCCCTGAAACCTGATATAGTGATTTTTCAATGGTCTATAGCGATTCAGGGTTTGCCGATCGCCTCAATAGCCGCTAGATTAAAGAAGTCGGGTTTAAAGGTATTATTCGATCTGCACTTCGTAATACAGAAGGAAGGATCAAAATTGGATAGAAACTTCACCTTGCGGGCATTGAAATATGCTGATGCATTTATCGTCCACGCTCAAAAGACTATCGATGAGTTAAATCAATTATTCCCGGGCGAGGATTTTGAGATTAGCGAAAAAGGCTGGGATATAAAGGCTGAAAAGAGGAGTATTGTGAAATTGTATCACCCTGTTTATCAAATGTTTAAAAAAGATGAGTCCTTTGATAGATCAGCCTTTGCAAAAGGCCATGATTTAAAGAAGAATGTATTTTTGTTTTTTGGTTTTATTAGAAAATACAAGGGTTTACATTTTGCCATTGAGGCCTTTGCGGAGTTGAGTAAAAAAAGGGATGACGTGTCCTTGATTATTTGTGGTGAGTCATTTTGGAATACACTGGACGAAAAATCTTTAAGTACAAGATTAAAAAAGGGCTTATTTGGATTGGCTAAAAAGATTTTTCTTAAGAAGCAGGAGGATGGCGAGCAGGACTATGATCCATTGAGTTTGTTGGATAAATTTGGAATTCGGGAAAAGGTTTTATTGGTCAACGAATTCGTACCCAATGAAGATGTCCCTCAATATTTTCAGGCCAGTGATGCCGTTTTATTGTTTTATGAATATGCGACACCTTCGGGCGTTGAGTCTATTTCGCATAATTTTGAAATGCCCATACTTGCTACCCGCGTGGGCCATTTCCCGGAAACAGTCGAAGAGGGATACAATGGTTATTTAGCCAATCCCGGAGATATAGAAGATATGGTGCGGGTCATGGAAAAATTCATAGAGGAGCCTATTGACAGGTCGAATGTGGCGGCAAGAGTGAAGGAAATGAGCTGGGAGAATTACGCTCGGGCAATAATTAATTGTTAAGATTTAAGCGGATATTTCGTAGTCAGTGGTTATAATTTTCTCGAAATTCGAGAAAATATGGATGTAATTCTGCCTCACAGACTAAGATTCTCGAAACTCGAGAAATTTAACAAAACATATAAAACTCTTTCCCTTCCAGCC
>CALCSX010000168.1 GCA_937894165.1 uncultured Saprospiraceae bacterium
GTAATTCTTTTTTTCCTACCAACCAAATATTCCTAAAATAAATTTAAAAATATTTCGCCGCAAAACCCCGCACCTTCTCTCATCCTCTCCCCTAACTACTTAAGGGACGACAAAGATACAACCTTTTATTGCATATCCTAATACCTGTACTTAATTTTCAATCGCTTACGATACAATTATTTTTAAATAATATGTACCTAGCTTTAAGATAGTACCATTAAGTGGAAAAAAATTCCGTCGGGATGTCTATAACGTTCTATTATTAAAAAATTGTTCCCGCTGAATTAAAAAAATGATAAAAATTTAAATAATTATTCACCTATAATAAGTATTAATGGCTCCCAAATTCGCCATATGCTGTTAAAAGCTTAATTTTATCCTATTCAAAAGATATTTTAAATGAATGGACTCATCAAGTTTTGTATTGTTACTATACAAGTATTATTCTTCATCAATATTTCGTCGGCACAGCATATGGATCTAGAAAATAAACAAATTCTATGGACCGCAGATTGGAATGAAAATAATAATACAATAGCAGTCGGAGGCAATCACGACAGTCTCATGATATTTTCGGGTGAGGATTTTGTCAAATTAAAATCTTTCCCGTTTCTTTCAACGATCACATCGCTTCAATGGCATCCTACGAAAAACATATTAGTTGTAGCTGCGCAGGGAGGAACCGATGCCACATCAATTCTCAACCTTGACAATCACGAGCAATTTGAACTAGACAGTATTCATGAGGCCGGAGCCAGAGCCGCAGGATGGAATCGATCCGGAGACATGCTAGCAATAGGAGATTATAATGGTTATATCAATATTTATAATGAGAAAGGGGATCTACTTAAGCGAATTTCAACTGAACAGAAAGCTTTTATAGGACTTTCATGGCATCCAAACGATAATATTATAGTTGCAGTCGGAGAATTCATATCTATATATAATGTAGATACGCAAATTTTAACCCAAGTGGAAGACAGGGATGAAGATGTATTAATGTTATGTGTTAGCTGGCATCCCTCCGGAGAGTTTTTTGCTACCGGTGATTATGGAGACTACGATTTTAATTTTCCACCTCTATTACAATATTGGTCTTCGAATGGAGAAAATTTAAACAGAGTGCTTGGTAGTAAAGCTGAATATAGAAGCATGTCTTGGTCACCGGATGGAGCAACTTTAGCTACCGCTAGCGATGGCATACGAATTTGGGATATCAAAGGCAACCTGATATTGAAAAATGAGACGGAACATTTATTATGGGGAATTTCCCGGGACCGTGACAATAATAATATAGTGAGTACAGACTTTAAAGGCAATATTATCATTTGGGATAAGGATTTAAATCTCCTTAAAATAATGAATTATTAAATATCCAAACGGTACCTCATGATGTGGTTTTTTACAAAAGTCTTTATAAAAGTTGAGTATAAAAATATATAGCAGTCACAAGTCAGAAACTTGCGCAAACTATGGTGTTGGAGAATATGAAACTAAAAAGAGTCATATAGTAGAATAATAAGCTGATTTAATTGTAGTTTTAAAGTAGTTTTTCTCTGATTTCGATCCAAATAATAAGATACCATGACAAAAAATAAAACCGCTGAAACCAATGTAAGTATATCAGACTTTGTAGAATCTTTTGTGGATAATGATCAGAAAAAAGTAGATACTTTTAAGTTAGTAGAATTAATGAAGGAATGGTCAGGATACGAGCCTAAAATGTGGGGGCCGAGCATCATTGGATTTGGAAGTTACCACTATAAATATGAAAGTGGGCACGAAGGCGACGCACCTA
Source organism: uncultured Saprospiraceae bacterium (assembly GCA_937894165.1). Taxonomy (GTDB): domain Bacteria; phylum Bacteroidota; class Bacteroidia; order Chitinophagales; family Saprospiraceae; genus CALCSX01. Next base: position 1,799 of record CALCSX010000168.1, read on the forward strand.
TTCTGGGATTTTCGCCGAGAAAAGCTGCTTTTTCATTATATGTTTTTATCCCGCGGGAGGATAATCAACATTTGTTAGCGGATTTGGGCAAGTTTAAAATGAGTAAAGCCTGTATTTACGTCAAAAAATTGGCTGATATTAATATTCCTACTTTAGAGAAAATGTGTCAAGATTCTATTGCTCATATCAATGAACATCACGAGTGTGGATGTAGAAATTAATTGCGTTTAAAATATTTTTATTACTCGACGATGAACACATTATATATTTTTAGTATATTAGTGATCATTTCTATGAAAGGTGAAATATATTGAGGATTTTATAATACAAATATTGCTTATGAATCTGATTGAAATAATAAGGCATGTAACTTTAATGCTCCCCGAGACAACGGAGGAATTGGAAGAAGAGCAAGTAACCTTCTTTGTTCAGAACAAGAAATTTTGTGTTTTTGAATTCTATACCGGCAGATTGACGCTAAAATTTTCCTTGAGAGATCAGGAGGTATTCACAAGACTAGGGAAAGGGAATGTAGAACCGGTTCCCGGGTTGAAGGGTCTACAAGGATGGACCTATTACCAATTGACTGAAAGTCTACCGCACTACAGATTTATAGTTGGATTGTCTTACAACCAAGTTGCTCCTGAAAAATATCATCTTGATCTAAGAGGAGAGCCGGAAGATTAATTTTAATATAAACACCGCAAATATTGTTTTAACGAAAGTACCTATTGTAACCCTCTGGAACTATGACTAAGAATGGTTGTTACACAAATATTTAGGGTTAAAATCCCAATATATTACCCCTCCAAAAAATTGAATAAGAAAGGTAAAGGATTGACAGAAAAATAATTAGATACTTTAATTGTAATATCTGACGTTGTTAGCTAGTATAGAACTATTTAGCGAAAAATCCTCAGATACTATATTTAGAATCCGTTATTTCTCCTATCTTGTGCAGCAACAAATTTAAACCGGATTTTCTAAATAATTATTTCTTGTTTACTACTATCTTATTCAGTCAATTCAAAAGCAGCTATGTCTACTAAAAATTATGTACGTTTCGTCAGTAAAGACAGAAATAAATTCTTCACTACATTAAAAGCTAGGGTTGATCAACACTTTAAAGAGCACGATTTGTCCAAATTTGCCAATGCTACCTTAATAGTAAAAACTAAAATTCTGTTGGCATTATATATAGTTCCATTTGTAATGATTTTGATGTTTGCACCGCCATTATGGCTAGCACTTTTGCTATGGGTTGTAATGGGTGTAGGAATGGCGGGTCTTGGAATGAGTGTGATGCACGACGCCAATCACGGTGCTTATTCGAATAATAAATTTGTGAATTATTTGATGTCTAATGTTATCGTTTTATTGGGAGCTTCAGGTTTTAATTGGAAACTGCAACATAATTTTTTACACCACACCTATACCAATATAACACATTTAGACGACGATATTAAAGACAAAGCAGTTCTGAAATTTTCACCACATACAGAAGTCAAAAAGATACATAAATACCAATGGCTGCTAGCTTTCCCGCTATATGGCATCAGCACACTTTATTGGGTAACAGTAAAGGATTTTATCCAATTCTTTAATTACATAAAGCAAGGGGTAAATAAAAATAGCAAAAAAGAGAATAATATTGCTTTTGCACGAATAGTATTATCCAAAATAGGATATTATTTTGTGTTTTTAGTGCTGCCTACCATGATTTTGGGCTTCTCTTTTTGGTATGTGTTTTCAGGCTTTATTTTAATGCACATCGCTGCAGGTTTTATTCTTACGCTTATATTCCAACTAGCTCATACAGTAGAAGAGGCTCATCATCCGCTTCCAAATGATCAGGGTGAAATAGAAAATGACTGGGCGATACATCAATTAAATACGACCGTTAATTTTTCCCGCAATAGCAAATTATTATCCTGGTATGTAGGGGGTTTGAATTTTCAGGTGGAACATCATTTATTCCCGACAATATCTCATGTTCATTATCCTAGAATTGCTCCCATCGTTAAGGCTACAGCCAAAGAATTTGGTATTCCATATTTGGAGAACGAAACATTTGCAGATGCCTTTATGTCACATGTGAATATGTTGAAATCATTGGGGAGACTTCCGGATTTGAATGAAGCAATAGGATAATTTAAGGTCAAATCTCGTCGTGATTGTTCTGCATCAGGGATAGGAATGATGGAGGCATCAGCCGACAGTGCGAAGTTCCGGTAATATTTAAAAGGACTCCTCTTCAGGACTCTTGATACCCTATTTTTGAATCAGCTGAGCACCGAAACGAATGTGGAGTTATGGATAGCCCGACCCGCCCTAATATGTCTCTGCAAGAAAAAGTCCATTTATTGAGGGCGGGTGATGCCCTATCCTATAAACTTCATATCATATAAATCGTAGCCTTCAGCCCAATAATCTTCAATCACTTCAACAACATGAAATCCATGTGTGCGGTAAAATTCGAAAGCCAGCTGCGAAGTACGAACAGAAATCTCTGCAACCTTAAGCTCCCTTAGTCTGTCAAGTCGAAAATTTACCAGTAGACTTCCCAAACCCAAACCTTGAAATTCCGGATGGATTAAATCCCAACTTAATCTTGCACATGGGGGATCGAAAAAATTAATACCTCCACAACCAAGAATCCGACCATCTGATTCAACAACATAATATTCTTCGATTTCATTTTCAAGATAATTAATTAAATCTCCTTCTTCATCAATCGAAAAGTAAGTAGGTGTGTTACACATAAAAATGATTAGAATATCATCGAAGTCCTTTGATCGATAAGGACGAATTCTAAAGTTTAAATCTTTTAATTTTCCTGATTTCTCTTCCACAAAATACCATTTTTGCTTTTGAATGCTATAATTTTTCCTGTTTGTGAATACTCTGACAATAAAATTTCACTTTCTTCGAATGAAATATCAGTTAAAACAGCGAATTCGTTGGTTGTTAAGGCGTTGTAAATCCTAAAAAGATAATCAGGGGTAGGGTTGATTTCATTTTTACTAGGATTCTCTATTAATTTCAATAGTGTACTTTCAAAGTTAGAATAAGGTTTGAAGCCATATACCATCAACTGATTGCCATCTCGATCTGTAAAAAATAAAGTAGGAAAACCTCTTACATTTAGAGAGCGAGCCAATTCCAAATCCTCCTTAAAAAGCAATTCCGCAGGATCTTCCATATCTTTTAAAAGTTGATTGGAGTCTAGCCCACATTGTTTGGCTGCGGTAGCCAAGATTTCAGGACGAGTAATATTTAACTTTTCAAGAAATACCATTTCTCGAATTCTACGAAGAAAAACAATCGCTTTTTCACCATCCTGCATTTGCGCTGCTTTAAAAGCAATTGAAGGCGGATAAGAAGAGTCTAAAGGATCTTCCAACCAAACATCTCCATCAATGGGCATTCTATAAATAGCACTTACTTCATCCCAATGATGAGCCACATCTGAAGGCTTGCTAATCCCCCCGCTATTGTAAGACCAATCCGGCAATAGTCCACCCATTCTATATTCAAATTCAATCAGTTCGCCATACTCTAATTTTAACTTCCGCAATTGGGGTTCTATACCCCAGCAAGAAGAGCAAATCGGATCTGTAAAATAAATGATTCGAATCGGTTTGAATGCTGCATTCTGAACAACTCCTACTTCAGATGTCACTGCTCCGCCGGGTTCACAAACACCTGTTTCAGGCTCGCACAAGAGTGGATTTTTTACTTCTTTCATAGCCTGAGATTGGGCATTTAATATTGTTATACTACTAAATAAAAGTGAAATTATGATAAATATTTGCATTTTAAATCACTTTTATTACATCTTCACCACTTTTCCTGTATTTTCCTCCACTTTCCGGACAAAATGCTTCTCCTATCTCATCAAATAAAAGTCTATGACCATATTCGCTGAAATACCCTTCTATTCGTGCGGGATTTCCATAGACGAGTGCGTATGCCGGGACAGATTTGGTCACCACTGCGCCTGCTCCGACGAAGGAAAAAGTTCCTATTTCCACACCACAAATAATGGTAGCATTTGCGCCTATGCTAGCTCCTCTGCGAACCATAGTTGACTCATATTTGTCTCTGCGTACAATGGCGGAACGGGGATTACTCACATTGGTAAATACAGCGCTAGGGCCAATAAAAACATCAGATTCGCAAATTACTCCCGTATAGAGACTTACATTATTTTGAACTTTACAATTGTCCCCTAATACCACCTCAGGACTAATCACTACATTTTGACCAATATTACAATTGAGGCCGATCTTACAACCCGGCATTATGTGGGAAAAATGCCAAATTTTGGTTCCCTGTCCGATTTCGCACCCTTCATCGATGACGGAAGTAGGATGGGAAAAATAATGTTTTTCGTTGTGCATATTCAAGTCTCAATTTTTTTCAAAAGGGTGTGGTGAAAGAGGCAGTTTCGCGTAGGGATGATAATCACCTTTCAGTCCAATCACATCTGCTTTTCGGATGCCATGAACAATATTAACAGAATCTCTCGTGTCTTTAAGACCAAATCCATCATTGCTCAGAATGTGTTCATAACTCTTCGTATGCAAATCGGTAAATCCTTCACTAAATTCAAGTTCCTGCCCATCTATTTTCATCGATCTAAAAGTTCGCACGCCCATACCAGCGATATCCGGTGGAAGGCAATCTTCATTGATACTTAAAAACCATCTCACCCTCGCATACTCTAACTCGAGAAAACCTGAAGCGCGATCATGCGTCCGTTGATGTACTCTATTTTCTATAACTGATCCAAAAATCCAGGTCAGCATATCGAAGAAATGAATCCCTATATTAGTGGCTATCCCGCCAGACTTCACATCATCACCCTTCCAAGATGCGTGATACCAATTGCCGCGCGAAGTCAGATAAGTGAGATCTATATCATATTTTTTCTCAGACTTTTCCTTATCAATACGCTTCTTTAAATTCGCAATAGTTTCATGGTGTCGCAATTGTAAGATACATTTCACCTTTTGGCCTGTTTCTTCTTCCATTTCCTCCAGTGCATCGAGATTCCAGGGATTAAGCACGATCGGTTTTTCGCAAATAACATCGCAACCTGATCGCAAGCCGAATCTGACATGACTATCATGCAAATAATTAGGTGAGCAAATGGAAAGGTAGTCGATTTTATTTTCTGTTCTGCGCAATTTGTCCAAATGTCTATCAAATCTTTCGAACTCTGTGAAAAAAGCTGCATTGGGAAAGTACGAATCTATAATACCTACACAGTCATTCTTATCAAGTGTAGCAAGCAATTCGTTTTCTGTTTCTTTAATAGCCTTCATATGTCGCGGTGCAATAAATCCGGCTGCGCCAATTAAAGCGAATTTTTTCATAGTAGTATCTTTTTCCATTATCGTATAGGTAAAATACGATTGCGGAAATAAAGTTAAAAGAAATTAGAATCTATGAAGTATAAAGCCAAGATACTTTTTTTATTATCCTTGGATAAGACTTATAAAAACTTAAAGTTTTTGTAGAAATTTTTGATATATGAACAGTATTTATGTTAAATTTTAAAATATTATTAAATATGCGGAACTTTAGTATTTAAATTGTAATTTTAAATTAGTGTTGAATCATAGCAAGTTAAACTTGCTTCATATTAGTCAGTTCCAACCAAGAGATGTAAGTCCTTCTAATAAATTATTAGAAATTGAATATTTATGTTTAATGAATGGAAACTTATAATATGATTAATAAAATTTTGATGGAAAAGGCATAATTTAATCTATTGTGTTAATTTCTTATTTTATTGAACTAAATGATTGAAATGTTGATTAGCTGTAAATAATGTATAAATGCTAAAATATTAAGCCAAGCGTTATGTAATGATACTTTAGCAAACAATTTTCCCATGAGGCAGAGAAATAATTATAATCTTTTATTAGATAAACTTGATCAATTCATCCGTAAATACTATATAAATAAGCTTATTAAAGGCTTTTTATATACTACGGGTCTAATTGTATTGGCTTATACCGCTTTTGTTCTTTTGGAGAGTTACCTTTATTTCAGCACTTCCGTTCGAAAGGCTATTTTAGCTTCATTTACTATTATATCTGCGGGAAGTTTATTTTATTGGGTAGGTTCACCCATCTTCAGTTATTTTAGATTGGGAAATCAAATTTCCGCCAAGCAAGCGGCTACGATTATAGGTGATCATTTTACTGATGTGAAGGATAAGCTTTTAAATGTTTTGCAATTGCAGGATCAAGCGGGGCAAAATGTACAGCAAGCGGAGTTAATCAATGCATCCATAGAACAAAAAAGTCGTGAATTATCTCCCATCCAATTTAAGAATGCCATAGATTACAACAGTAATCGCAAGTATTTAAAGTATGCTTTACCTCCAGTATTGTTGCTATTAACTCTATTAGTAGCGGCGCCTTCTTTAATTAGCGATGGTACAAAACGTTTAATCAATGCCAATGAGCAATTTGAGCGGGAGGCACCCTTCAAATTTATGCTTGTCAATGATAATTTGGAAACTCCACAATTTGAAGACTTTACTATTCAGATGGCTGTGGAAGGAGAGATACTTCCTAGTGAAGTTTATATTGATGTCAATGGCTTCAGATATTTACTAAGTCAAAATAGAGAAGGAAATTATAGTTATACCTTTAAAAATGTCAAAGAAGCAGTGGACTTTAAGTTTACTGCATCAGGCTTTGATTCACGTCTATATTCACTGAATATTAAGGAGAGGGCCTTGTTAAATGATTTTCAGGTCAATATCAAATATCCTGCTTATACAGGAATTAAATCCGAGACATTGAATAATGTTGGGGATCTTATTGTTCCGAAAGGCACTACTATAGAATGGATGATGAATACCATCAATACGGATTTTATCAATTTAGGCTTTAAAGATGAAACCATTGAGGCTGAGCGGAAAGGGAAAGGGTATTTCACCGTATCCAAACGCGCTTTGGCATCCACTCCCTATCAGATCTTATTTGGAAACAAATTATTAAGTAATCCTGATACCACTTCTTACGATATTCAGGTAGTAGAAGACAGATATCCTAGTATAGAAATAAAGGATTTTCCCGATAGTACAAACCAATTTCAAAAGTATTTTGCTGGTGATGTGGCGGATGATTATGGTATAAATGCGCTTCTATTTAAATATACGATCAAAGACGAAAAGGGTGCGACCAGAAAGGAAGACAAAATTGCTGTAACTATAAATAAGGGAAGATCTTCTGATTTTACCTATCAGATCGATCTTAGAACTTTGGGTATTCTTCCCGGTGAAAATGTAGAATATTTCTTTGAAGTGTTCGACAATGATGGTATCAATGGCTCAAAATCAACGCGGTCAGCCTTGATGAATACCAAGAAAGAAAGTGTAAAAGAATTGAAAGATCAAAGGAAGGAAAATAAAGAAGAAATCGAGAATAAACTTTCGCAATCAAGTAAAGAAAGCAAGGATATTCAGGATAAAATTCAAGATTTAAAGGAGAGTCTTCTTCAAAAGAAGGAGATTGACTGGCAGTCTCGCAAGGAGCTGGAAAATCTTATGAAAATGCAGGAGGAGCTTCTTGAGAAGATGAAGGAGACCAAAGAAAAGTTTGAGGAGAATCAGGAGAATAGAAAGGAGACTCAGGATGAAAATGAGTCGATGAAGGAGAAAGAGGAGAAGTTGGAAGAACTGTTCAATGAAATTGAGGACAATGAAGCCAATGAGTTGATGGAGAAAATCCAGGAGATGATGCAAAAGCTGGATAGAGAACAGACGATATCTACTTTAGATGAAATGAAGAAAAATAATGAGATCATGCAGAAAAATATGGAGCGATTAGAAGAGCTCTATAAGAATCTGGAGGTTGAGTATGAGATGCAGGAAATGTCTAAAGATTTGGAGGAGTTAGCTGAGAAGCAAGAAGCTTTGGCAGAGGAAACTGAGGATGGCGAAAAATCAAATGAAGAATTAGCAAAAGAACAAGAGGAGCTGAATCAGGAGATGGAAGATTTGCAGAAGCAAATGGATGAAATTAGTAAAAAAAATGAGGAATTAGATCGACCAAAGGATACCGAGGGTGGAGAAGACAGCATGGATGATGCTAAAGATGAGATGGACAAGGCTGAGGAAGATTTAAAGAAAGAGGATAAGAAAGGTGCACAAAAGAAACAGCAAAAAGCGGCAGAAAAAATGAAGGATGCTGCCAAGAAAATGAAGGATGGAATGCAGGGTTCCAATATGGAAGCCATGCAGGAAGATCTTGAGTCACTCAGACAGCTTTTGGAAAATCTTTTGAATGTATCCTTTTCACAGGAGAAGTTGATCATGGATTTTGCTTCTACGGCTATCAATACACCAAAATATGTTTCTTTGGTACAGGAGCAGTTCCGAATCAAAGACAATTTTAGATTGGTTGAAGACAGTCTTTTTGCTTTAAGTAAGAGGGTAGTACAATTAGAGGCAGTGGTATTGGAAAAATCCGCAGAGATTAATTACAATTTGGAAAAATCAGTACATCATCTGGAGGAACGTCAAGTTAGTTCTGCTAATAACACGCAGCAAAGAACAATGACCTATGCCAATGATTTAGCACTACTCTTCAACGAAGCGATGGAGAACATGCAACAGGATATGTCGAATTCTATGCCGGGTACGCAAATGTGCAATAAACCTAAACCGGGAGAAGGAGAAGGTGGCAAGATGCCATTGGACAAAATATCAGAAGGTCAAGGCAAGTTAACAGAGGAGATGAAAAAGATGAGTGAGAAAATGAAGGAGCAAGGCAAAGATGGAGAAGGAGGTATAAGTGCGCAGGAAATGGCAGAGATGATGCAAAGACAGGCACAATTAAGACAGGCACTCGAGAAATTGAGTCAAGAACAGAGAAGTAAAGGGCAAGGCTCTAAATTACTACAGGAAATAATAGACAATATGGACAAGACGGAATATGAATTGGCCAATAAACGTCTGACGAATGAAACATTGAAAAGGCAGGAGGATATAAAAATAAAGTTATTGGAGGCGGAAAAAGCTGAGCGAGAGCAGGAGTTTGAAGAGAAGAGAAGAGCAGAGGTGGCAAAACAACAGACTCCACCTAAAATGCCCAAGGAATTGGAAGAGTATCTGAAACAAAAATCGAACAGCATCAATGAGTATAGAACCGTATCTCCGGAATTGAATTCATATTATAGAAACTTAGTTGAAAATTATATGAATTCCTTAAAAACGAATTAGTTATGGTAGAGGATCAACCGAATCTGGTATTACAATCAGATCCCAATAGCATTGAAATATTAGAATCTTTTCTCAACAATTTGATTGAGAAATACGACGTAAATAAAGAAAGATATCCGGATATATTAATCAGTTTGACAGAAGCTGTCAACAATGCGATTATCCACGGAAATAAAGAAGATAGGTCAAAACTGGTAAGGATTTACCATTGTCTGGAAGAAAGCAATCTCTGTATAAAAGTTTGCGATCAAGGGGCCGGCTTTAATCCTGAAATAATTCAAGACCCCACATGTCCGACCTGCCGGGAAATACCGGGTGGTCGCGGAGTCTTTTTAATGGAACAGCTCGCCGATGAGATTAAGTTTCTCGACCAAGGCACGAAGGTTGAATTAAAATTCAGGATTTAAATATGGAGGATTTTGACTTTCCTGATTTGGAGGATGTAGAGAAAGAAGAGGGGATTTTTTTTAGTTATGAGGGTGTTGAGGAAGACTTAATTGATGAAGAAAAGGTTGAAGATTGGATCAAGAAAGTTCTTGAAAAGGAGAAAAAGCAAGCCGGGATTTTGAATTATATTTTTTGTACTGATGATTTCCTTCTGGAGATTAATAAGGAGTACTTGAATCACGACACCTATACTGATATTATCACTTTCCAATACAGTTCTGAGCCAATCGAAGGAGATATTTACATCAGCGTCGAAAGGACTCGAGAGAATGCTACACATTTGGGAACAGCGGAGGATGAGGAATTGCGCAGGGTGATAATTCATGGAGCGCTGCATTTATGCGGGTATAAGGATAAAACTGAAGAAGAGGAGAAAGAGATGAGGGGGAAGGAGGATTTTTATTTGGGGATATATAGTAAGATTTGATAGTTTTTTTTGCGCCGGGGTTTCGACTTTACTACCTCAATTTCTAGTTTTCGAGCCGGCGTTTCGACTCCGCTCAACGACCTTAAGTTTTAGTCGTAAGTCAATGAGTTGTAAGTCGTAAGTGAGTTGTAAGTCGGCATTTCGACTTCCCTTCGACGCCGCTCAGGAACCTCGCTCAATGACCTCAATTTCCAATTTCAATCATACATTTCGAATGAGGGAGCAACTCTGAGATCAAGTTCTAGGATCTTACTTCTTCCTTTCAATAACATAATTGATAAGCTTGCGGACGGCATCGTTGGCATCGTTCATGGGAAGGTCATCTAAAATCTGTAGTGCTTGGTCTTTGTACTCGTGCATTTTAGTACGGGTGTAGTCCAGACCGCCACTTTTGTGGACAAATTCAATTACTTCTCTGACTTTGGCTTTATCCTCATTTTTATTTCGGACTATATTTATGATGTACTTTTTTTCTGAATTGGTAGCTTTGGAAAGCGCATAGATCAGCGGGAGAGTCATTTTGCGCTCTTTGATGTCTATTCCTAGAGGTTTCCCTACATCCGTGTCACCATAATCGAATAGATCGTCTTTGATTTGAAAGGCCATGCCTATCAACTCCCCCATCCGGTACATTTTTTTGACATCAGCTGGATCAGTTGCTGTTGAACTGGCACCGGCAGCGCATGAGGAGGCGATGAGCGAGGCTGTTTTTTGTTTGATTATTTCGTAATAAATCGACTCTTCGATGTCCAACTTTCGCGCTTTTTCTATCTGTAATAACTCCCCTTCGCTCATTTGCTTGACAGCGTTGGACATAATTTTTAGTAGCTCGAATTCCTCATTATCCACAGCGAGGAGAAGGCCGCGGGAGAGAAGGAAATCGCCCACGAGAACCGCTATTTTGTTTTTCCAAAGCGCGTTAATTGAGAAAAAACCACGTCTCAGATAGGAGTCATCCACAACATCATCATGAACCAGGGTTGCCGTGTGAAGCAACTCTATCATAGAAGCAGCATTGTAAGTGGCGGGATTTGAGGGACCGAATATTTTGGCACTAAGAAAGACAAACATCGGACGCATTTGCTTTCCCTTTCGGCGGACGATATAATAAATTATTCTGTCCAGAAGAGCGACATTACTTTTCATAGTTTTTTTGAAGTGGTCTTCAAAAAGTCTCAACTCTTCAGAAATCGGAGATTTTATTTCGTCGATGGTTTTTCCCATAAAATTTATAAATTCGCAATCAGACTATCAAAGTTACAAATTTAAGGCTATGAGTGATATCAAAAAGAATATAATTATAGAAGGATCTGAAAATCGACCTATTTCACTCGATATTTTTAGGTCTGGAAGTGGGCAGGCAATGTCACCGCTAATAATTTATGTTCATGGTTTTAAGGGATTTAAAGATTGGGGGCATAGTAATTTGTTGGCGAGGGAGATGGCGAGGGCTGGATTTCATTTTGTCAAATTTAATTTTTCACACAATGGCATTCGTCCAGAAGATCTTGAAGAGCTGAGTGATCTGGATGCCTTTGCCAATAATAATTATGAGCGGGAGCTTTACGATCTGGATAGGGTTTCGGAATATATTTTGAATGAAAGTTTTATTGCGAGAGCGATTGATATGGAGCGAGTGGTGATTGTGGGGCACAGTCGCGGAGGAGGAATTGCACTGATTCATGGGGCAGAAAATTCCAAGATCACAAACATCGTGACTTTGGCGGCGGTGGCAAAATTAGATTATGCCTGGGATCGACATCCCAATTTTGAGGAGTGGCGACATTCGGGAGTAACTTATGTAGTTAATTCCAGAACCGGGCAGAATTTGCCGGTCAACTTTAGCTTGTATGAGAATTTTGAGGCAAACAAGGAACGTTTTAGTATAAAGGAGGCCGGAAAAAGGCATAACAAACCCTGTTTGATCTTTCATGGTGCGTCGGATGCGGTGGTGGATAAATCGGCGGCTGATGAGAATTTTCAGCATTTGAAGGATGCGAGGAAGGTTATTTTGCCGGGTTTCAACCATGTATTCAACTCTTCCCATCCGTGGGAGGGTGAAGCATTACCGGAATTTTATCAGATGTTTGTTAAATGGGTGGGGGAGTTTTTAGAATAGTTTTGGGAGAAAACATTTAAAACTTGGAAACCTATAACTTTCGTTAACCTACTACGGAATTTGCGAAATAAATAACTCCAATCAACTAAAGTAAGAATTACTTTGGAATTGAATCCTGAGGTACTGATTTTCAGCCAAACTCTTTATATCCCGATAAAAGTGTATATTTGAAAAGAGTGGAACTTCAAAATATAATGGTATTGGGGAAGCATGATATTTTGAGTAATTATATCGCTATCTAGAAAGATGATAATTTTAGTATTCTGTACTATTTATAATACTTAATTCTTCATATGTTTTTGGTTAAAATGCTTTCTTTATTAATGGCTGTATTCATCCTTACCTCAGGAAAGGTAAATGCTATGAATATCGATAGTTTGAAGCAACGATTGACTTGGACTAAAACGGACACAAGCAAAGTGTGGCTTTTACGAGATATATCATATTATTACCAATCAGTGAACGCCGATTCTGCTATTTTATATAGTAAAGCCGGTTATGATTTAGCCTCAGCAATCAAATTCCCCTCCGGTCAAATATGGAATCTTTATCAAAATGCATTGGCATATGAGACTAAAAACCAATTGGATACAGCATTAAGTATTTATTTCAAGGCATTAAAAATAGCAAAAATACAGCAGGATAGAAGGAGTGAAGCTAAACTTTACAATAGTTTAGGGGTGGTATATTATTATGCCGGTAAATTTCCTGAAGCAATAACGAATTACAGCAATGGTTTCTCACTTTCAGATTCCATAGGATATGGTGAGGGGAAAGCTTACGCTCTTAATAATTTGGGTGTTATTTATAGACTGCAACATCGATTTATTAAAGCTCTTGAGATATATAATAAGTCATTAGAGATAAAAAAATTGGAAAGAGATACCATTGGAATAATAAATTCACTCTATAATATCGGAATTGCTTATTCATTTCTCGATCAATATGAAGAATGCTTATACAATTTGAGGGAAGCAAATAGATTGGCAGAATTAAATCAAACTAATGGGTATGAAATAGCTAATATTCATATAGGAATTGGAGTAGCATTATACAATCTGGGGGACTTGAAGAATGCCAAAATCAACCTTGAAAAAGGATTGGCTTCTACAGAAAATCGATCAGGATATAAATGGATTCCGGGAATAGCCTATTTGGGAGCTATAGAAGTGACAGAAGGACTCAGGGAGGAAGGCATGAAAAAAATTGAAGAAGCTTATCAATTGGCTCTTAATTCCGGACGCCTTGAGCTTCTGAAAGGAATTCTCAAGGAAAGAGCGAATGCAGCCGCTAAAATAGGCAATTATTGGTTGTCGATGGAAAGCTGGAAATCCTATAATTTCATTTCAGATAGTTTGAACACACAAAGCAGTCGCTGGGCACAGGAGGAGATGTTGGTATTATATGAAATGAAAGAAAAAGAGGTTACTATAGCCCAGCAAGCATTGCAACTTGAACGAGAAACTTCACGAAAGAATTGGTACCTCATTTCGGGTGGATTTCTGGTATTAATGCTTTTGAGTAGTTCTGTTTTCATGAGTGTAATATGGATTCAAAGAGAGAAATTGAAAAAAGAAGTCAGAATGAAAGAAACTGCTTTGAAAGAAAACGAACTCTTGTTTCAGGAAATGCATCATCGGACGAAAAATAATCTTCAGTTATTGAACAGTCTCTTAAGTCTAAGAAGTCGTGGAAGTGACAATCCGGAGATCAAGGAGGCACTTCAATCCAGTTCAGAGAGTGTGGGAGCTTTGGGGCTACTACATAATCGTCTATACAAGTCGAAAGATTTTCGCAAGGTAGCTTTCAGTGCCTATGTTAAAGATTTATTCAAATACTTTAATGATGCATTCGCATTGAAAGAGAGAAATATAATTCTTAATTGTGAATGTGACGACATTGAAATGGACATAGATATGGCTATCCCATTGGGACTTATTATGAATGAATTGATAACCAATGCAATAAAACATGCTTTTACCGACGAAGATGGCGGCACGATTAAAGTAAATTTTAGACGGACGGAAGATAAATTTACCTTAGAAGTAATTGATAGTGGTAAAGGATTGGACTTAAATAATTCTCATAAAAATGGCATGGGAAGAACTCTAATTCGAATTTTTGGCAATAAATTTAAGGCAGAATTCAAATATTTAACCATTGAGTCAGGAACTTTTGCAAGTTTTGTTATACCAATACAGTAAAGATGCATCGATTGAATATATTAGTAGTTGAAGATGATCCAATAATTGCCGAGGATATCGGACGATATTTGGAAGAGTTTGGTCATGAAGTAGCGGGAACGGCTTACACAGTTTCAGATGCACTGTCGTTGGCACAAATTCATAAACCTAAACTAGTACTTCTTGATATTCATCTTACTGAACATACAGACGGCATCGATTTGGGAATTTGGTTTCGAAAAAACATGCCCATCCCACTTATTTTTATAACTGCTTTTTCAGACAGCATTATTCTGGAAATGGCGAAGAAGGTTCATCCGGATTCTTATTTGATTAAACCATTTAATAAAGAACAATTAAAAATTGCCATTGATATTTGCAGTGAAAATTATTATCACCCCGATCCTGAACAGCAGAGAATCAAGCGTATATATCGATTCAACAGATACCTAGAAGAGCCCTTGAGTGAAAGAGAAGTGGAAGTGGTTAGATTGGTAGCTGAAGGATTGAACAATAGAATTATTGCGAATAGATTATTTGTAAGTGAAAACACCATAAAGACGCATTTGAAAAATATTTTCTACAAAACGTCTGCACTCAATAGAACAGATTTGATAAGTAGACTCAATAAAGCATAAAAGTCTCAAAATCACTCAATCGAGTGACTTGACTGTCAAAACAAAATCGGAATTTTGGAGTAATTAAATTTAACATTTGGTTATGAAAAAAGCTTTCCGATACTTATTCTATGCAATTATTGCCCTTATCATATGCCTGCTTGGTGTGATCGTATATATTTCTAATGCTTTTCCTAAAGTAGATCCCGCTCCGAAAATGGAAGTAGAGATAAGTCCTGAAAAGGTAGAAAGGGGAAAATATTTGGCCTACCATGTGATGATGTGTGCAGATTGCCATTCCGAGAGAGATTTCTCGAAATTTTCAGGACCACCCACCCGCGGGACTGAATTTGTGGGCGGAGATATTTTTGACCAGACAATGGGATTTCCCGGCAGATTTATTTCCTCTAATATTACTCCATCGGGGATCGGTCATTGGACTGACGGAGAACTGTACCGATTGATTACAACAGGGGTGAAAAATGATGGAGAACCTATATTTCCGGTAATGCCATATCACAATTTCGGGAAAATGGATCCGGAGGATATTAAAGCTGTGATTGCATTTTTACGGACACTTGATCCCGTTGATGCTACTCATGAAAAATCAAAGGCAGACTTCCCATTTAATTTGATATTGAGAACTTTGCCCACTAATGCTGAGCCAAGTCAGAGACCTGAAAAAAGTGACAAGATAGCATATGGAAAATACATGTTTAATGCCGCAGCATGTGGTGACTGCCACACGAAATTTGAGAAAGGCAAGTTTACCGGTCCATTAGCCGGAGGGGGAAGAGAATTTGCTTTCCCTGATGGAAGTGTTTTGCGAAGTGCCAATCTAACCAAACATGAAACCGGTATTTCTCATTATTCACGAGAGAGTTTTATACAGAGGTTTAAAATGTACTCTGATACGACATTTATATTACATGATGTGCAACCCGGAGAATTCCAAACGATAATGCCTTGGGCAATGTACGCCGGAATGGAGGAAGATGATATAGGAGCAATTTACGACTATCTCATTACATTAGATCCTTGCGATAATCCGGTGGTGAAGTATTCAACTGCTTCAAAATAGTGCTTGTAAGAAAAGTTCAAGGATAAGGTTTACGAAATATCTCAAAACAATTATATAAATTTTTTTAATTCAATAAATCATTATTATGAAAAGATCATTACACACAATCTTTAACATTTTTGGAATTGCAGTATTGACTTTGTGTCTGAGTGCTTGTTCTAAAGACGATGAACCTGAAAAAACCCAAGAGCAAATTATTAATGAAATGATTGCTGAAGTTAGGGCAATAACAATGGGGATGAAAAATATTGATGCGGGAATAGCAGCCGGTTGGAATACTGATTTGTCGGGATGTGTGGAGCATCCGGTCGAAGGTGGTATGGGGCATCACTATGGCAGACTTGAATATATTGACGGTAGGGTGAATCATCTGGAACCTCAGATTCTTCTCTATGCTCCTAATGTGGACAGTACGCTAGAATTAGTCGGTGTGGAATATATTATCCCCTTCGAAATATTATCTGAAGAGGCAGAAGCACCGGAATTATTTTTCCATAAATTCCATAAAAATCCTGTGCAGAATATTTGGGCGCTTCATGTTTGGACTGAAAAAGAGAACCCTAATGGAATGTTTTATGATTGGAATCCTGAAGTCAGTTGCTTTGAATAATGGTGGTTTGTTTTTAATAATTTTGTTTAGTTTTTGAATAGATTGTATCTAGGGATAATTTTATGAGTGAAAAATTAAAATATTAAAAGTATTAAAATATTTTACCTATCGTCCCTTCGCGTACAATCTCCCGGCTTAAACAAGGACATATTTTATAATATGAACTTCGTTTAAGCCTTTTTTTTGTATTATAATTCTTATAAACAAAGAATTATGGGGAAATTTAATTATAAATCCCTCACCTCACTAGCGTCACATCCCCGCCCACAACCGTCCTCTGCTCATCCGCTTTCCTGATCACTGCAAAATACACATAAACCCCCTGATCTGCTGCCTGACCGCTTCTATTGACTCCTTTCCAAGCTTCTCCGGTGCTAGAATGAAATACCGTCTGTCCCCATCTGTCATAAATGCTTAACTCTACGACTTCAGCATTGTGGACGATACCCGCAAACTCATCGTTATAGCCGTCAAAATTCGGTGAAAAAACATTAGGAAACCACACACTTCCCGGCTCTGCTTCCGGACAAGTGCTTTCTAAGATGATGACTGTTTCATTCCATGTGCAGCCTTCGGACTCGGCGGGAATACTGATTCTGTAAACGCCAGGCTCCAGAAGGGGTAAATCTGCATAGGAAAAAGCTTGTTCGTTGATGTAAACTTGTGCATCTGCTTCTAAACCGATTATGGACATGACAGAAGTGCCTGAACAGTGTACCTGCTCTGTTTCTAATTCGTAAAATCCAATTGTTTCATCCTCGATTCTTATTTCTAGTGTAGAAACACATTCCAGTGAGTCTCGAACTTCGATAAGATATTCTCCTGATGTCAGATTCGAGACAAAACCTGTATTTTGGATCGTTTCACTATCAAAAAAGACAGTAAAGGGGAGTGTCCCTGCCACCACCTCATAGTTAAAGCTGCCCATTCCTGCACCACAACTGTCCCTTT
>CALCSX010000169.1 GCA_937894165.1 uncultured Saprospiraceae bacterium
TTTATGCTAATATAAACGATGCTGGGTGATATTTTATGTTCAAAGATAGGGAAAATGCAAATTTTTAATAGGGGGTAGATAGAAATCCTGGTAAATTTCAATTTTTGACGAATGGAGTGGAGATTAATTTAGATAAGATGTATAATTGTGCTTCCCCCTCACACTCCCCTCACCATCGTAATCTTATTAGAATAATCACTATCCCTTTTGAAAAATCTACTTTGACGACCATTCTCCTCAAAGCCTGCCCTCGTGTAAATTCTCAAAGCAGAGTGGTTCTCCTCATAAACTTCAAGCCATACTAGTTCCAAAATTGGATTTTGTTCTGCCCATGCAATCATCTCTGCGATTAGTAAACTGCCGAGCCCTGTATTGCGCCAGGATTTGAGAATGCCCATTCCTATCATACCGGTATGTCTTGTGATTTTCCTTTGACTGCCGGTCAAATCGATATTGCCGATTAAATTACCTTCTCTATCAAGGGCAATGAGGAGTAAGGAATTATCATTTCGTATAAAGTTTTTAATTTGTTCCTTTTCTTGTTCCAAAGTAGGATCAAATTCTTCAGAGGAAAGAGGAATATATTCACTATCTGCAAGATATTCTTTAATCGTCGAAATTAGATTCTCAGCATCAGATTCAGTGCACATTCTGATTGTCACTTTTTCATTATTCTTGAGTCTGAAGGTTTTATTTGGATATTTAAGGGCTATTGTTTCCATGTTGAACTAGGTTTTAATGGGGTTCTTTTATTGAAAACAATTTTTTAATATGAATTATTTAATCTTATTTATTATTATTTTGAAAAATAAAATCCGCGTGAGCCATATGGAGGCTTGGTGCCGCCTTGCTAAAGGCGGTACGGAACCCGGAATACGGCGACCCGACTTAGATATCAATACAAATTCTTTGATCATCGAAACGTTTAGAGAACTAAAATTGAAGTCGTTGAGCGGAGTCGAAACGCCGACTAGAGAACCATTATTCCAGTCGGGGCACGCCCACCTAATCCAACAATTCGATTATCATTGTCGAAAAAGGAGATACATTCAGCGGTTTACCACACTCTATTTCCTCCCCCGTCAATAAATTCACGGCCATCCCGCTCAGGTTTTCATTATCCCACATTTCTTTGACACGATCCCAGTCAAAGGAGACATCTTTAGTGGAAGTGTTTAAGACCACCAAAATGGTTTCATACTCCGTATATCTTGCATAATAATACACGCCATTTACAGGAATAAAATGGGTTATATTCCCATCTACGAGCGACATTTTTGTTGTTCGTAGATCATTTAATTTAGTTATATACTCAACTAAATCTTGCTGGGCCGGTGTCCTCCCCTCTTTCGAAAATACAGAAATACTATCCTCTGCCCAGCCACCGGGCATATCCTGTCGCACTTTGCCATCCGGATCCGTAAACCCGGAAAATAACAATTCTGTTCCATAATAAACAGATGGAATCCCACGCATCGTATATATGAATGCCAATGCTGATTTTAGTTTTATAACATTGCCATTCACCACCGAAAGGAATCTGCTAATATCATGATTATCTATAAATAACATATTCCTTGCAGCGTCTTTGTAGAAGAAATCCTGGGCCAAAGTATAATACAATCTACTTACTCCTTCCATCCAACCCTGATCCCTCGTCAATGCCTCTACCAATCCATAATACACAGCAAAATCAGTAACACCATCCAATTCTGAGGAAGGTTTGTCACTTTTTATGTTATTGCCCTCCGTGAAGGAAGCCAAAATAGGCTGTGTTTGCACCCATACCTCTCCCACCAGATAAAAATTGGGATATTCCTTCTTAATATCCTTCGTCCATTGAACCATAAAATCAGGATCAGGGTAGAAATAGGTGTCGATTCGATAGCCATCTAAGCCGGAATTCTCTATCCACCAAATGTTATTTTGAGTCAAATACTTCGCCAAAAGTGGATGGCGTTGATTTAAATCAGGCATATGATTGTCAAACCAACCCTGATTCATCTGTTTAAAATCATAGTTCGACGCATAGGGATCAATGATGACCGGGTCTCTGAAATTACTTCTCATAAAAGTATCCGGTTGATGAATCCAATCATTCGAAGGTAGATCCTGAATGAAAAAATGTTGATCCCCCGTATGATTATGTACAATATCCATAATCAATTTCATTCCTCTTCGATGTAACTCCTCCGAAAGTTCGTTGTATAAATCGATATCTCCAAACCTTGGATCGATCTCGTAATGATCCGTAATGGCATAGCCGTGGTAGGATGCATAAGGCTGATCATTGGTCTGAACAGGATTGAGCCAAATGCTTGTAAAACCCATATCCTGAATATAATCCAGTTTGTCCAAAATACCCTGAATATCTCCTCCGTGACGGTAATACATTTTGGATCTGTCAATTTCATCCTGCTGCATGCCCTCCACAATATCATTGGAAGTGTCCCCGTTCGCAAATCGATCCGGCATAATCAAATATACAACATCTTCCTTCCCAACCGGAGTGATATGATCTAAGCCCGGTCTTCTCCGTTTCAATTCATAATTGAGTGTCCGATTATAACTCAATCCTTTTAATTTAATTTCGATCTTACCCGGTTTTGTCTCCGGAGTAATACTCAATGTCACGAATAGATAATTGTGGTTTGCCACCTTATCCAATCTGACCACCTTAACTCCTTCGTAATTAATTTCAGGATTGGCTCTACCCACATTTTTATCGTAAATCATCAATTGCACCTCCCTATCATTCATACCCACCCACCAATGTGGCGGATCGACACGAAATTCCACATCATTGAGCGGTTTGACGGTTCTCTTTTCATATTTTGGCTTTTCGATGCCGGGAGGAAACACCAGCTCAGCTTCCGGCGTACCGGGTCTATCTTGGGCATGAAGTGGTATAATTTGAAAAATAAATAAAACCAATAGTAATTGCAAGCAAAGTATTGTCTGCCTACTTGCTGAGATTGAAGATGAAATGCCTGCCCGCGCGCCACATTCCCCTAAAGGAAAGCGACAGCTTTTTTTAATTATTCCACATAAAAAATTTATGTAAAAAATTGCTAACGCTGCCCCCTTCAGGGGGTTAGGGGGTGTGCCGAGTCTTAAAATATCTATATTCTTACAAAACTTCATAAAGGCTATATATCTGAACCCATTTAAATTCGAAATGCCTGCCCGCGCCCCACATTCCCCTGAAGGGGACGCCATCGTTTCAATATTTATTTTTGAAGTCCATTTATGGGTATTTTCGCTTACAAAAGCGAAAACTGAGCGTGGCAATGCTCCATTTAAGAGTTTAGTGTTTGAAGAGAGCCATTTATTCAAAATAAAATTCATACTTCTTTAGTTTTCAAAACGAGATCGTCCTTGTCATTCACCCGCAAGCTAAGTAATCCTGCTATAATCATACAACACCCGCCTATAATTATAGCAAAAACAGGCTCATTGTTGAACAAATGTTTGAGAATAAAGCCCAATATACCGGCTGCCACTATCTGCGGAATCACGATAAAAAAGTTAAAAACCCCCATATAATAACCCATTTTATTTGGAGGCAGCACCCCCGCCAGCATGGCATAAGGTATGGAAAGTATGCTCGCCCAGGCTATGCCCACGCCCACCATTGACAATAAGAGCATATTTGGTTCAGTCACAAAATAAATTGATATCAAGCCTAAGCCACCCGCAGTCAGCGCTAGCATATGCGTCACTCTCCTGCTGTAAATCTTTGCTAGAACGGGCAACAGAAAGGCAACAGCAGCTGCCACACCATTGTACACAGCAAAACATATCCCCACCCAATCGGCTCCTTCATTATATAAGGCAGAAGTGGTATCTGAAGTGCCATAAACGCGACTTGTCACCGCTGAAGTAGTATATATCCACATTGAGAACAAGGCAAACCATGAAAAAAATTGCACCGCTGCCAATTGAACCATTGTCTTGGGCATAGAAAATATCCCCAGAAACGACTCTTTAATTCCTTGAAAGATATTACTTTCCTTGTTTTCAAGCCTCAATTTCTCCAAATCCTCGGGTGGATACTCCTTCGAGGTCAGGACTGTCCACATTACTGCCGTAAAGAACGCAAAAGCACCACAGTAAAAAGACCATTTGACCGAATCCGGAATGATACCATCTTCCGCTGTATTGGAAACACCGAACCAATTGGTCATCATATACGGAAGCATGGAAGCTACCACCGCACCAATCCCTATGAAAAAACTCTGCGCAGCAAAACCCGTTGTCCTTTGATCTGAAGGTAGCATGTCCCCCACATAAGCTCTGAATGGCTCCATGGAAATATTAATGGACGCATCCATAATCCAAAGCATACCCGCTGCTATCCAAAGATTAGGTGAATTGGGCATAAAAATTAAGGCCATTGAGGCCAAAATTGCGCCCAGCATAAAGAAAGGTCTCCTCCTTCCCAGCCTTGGAATCCATGTTTTATCGGAAAAATAACCCACTATAGGCTGAACCAAGAGTCCGGTTACAGGCGCAGCAAGCCAAAGTATTGGCAATGCATCCTTTTCAGCACCCAGTGTTTCAAAAATACGGCTCACATTTGCATTTTGGAGAGCAAAACCGAATTGTATTCCCAAAAAACCAAAGCTCATGTTCCAAATCTGCCAAAAACCAAGCCTCGGTAATAATCTTTCTTTATTAGAACTTGAATCTTCTACAACAGGTAATTCTCCGGGCACCATTAATCCTTATTTTTGTTTTGCACGAAAATTTTATGTCCTTTTGCGGGGATGGCTGTCTCAAAATCCTGACGCTCAGCTATCACTTGCTCATCAGAATTGTACTCAGACCAATCGAAATCCGGCGAAGGATTCGGGAAGGAAATATTTTGCTCTTCCTCCGTTTGATTAATCAATACTAAAACCGCATTTTCATTTTGTCCTCTATGAAAAACCAGCATATCTTCATTTTCCATATTGATAAATATAGGTTGGCTCCCATATTCTCCATTACACAAGGATTCATTGTCTTTCTTCAAATGTAACAAGCTACTGATAAACTCCTGTTTCTGATAGCCATTCCAATCTATTTGATCTTTATCAAAAAATGCCAATCTTTTTTTCATCGGTGCTTCCTGCCCGCTGTAAACCAATGGAATGCCGTAAAGTGTGTAAGCCAAGACAGCCATATTGTCGGCGCTTGATCCCATCCGCTCTTCCACCGTTCCATTCCAGCTATTTTCGTCATGGTTGGTGATAAAATTCATTCTGTAAGCAGTGGGCGGAAATTTCTGCAACTCCTCGTTCATATGTTCAATGACTGAAAAAATAGGTTTTTTATCCTGCGCAATATCATTAAGTAAATGGTGAAAATCCCAACCGTAGGTGGCATCGAAGGCTTTTTTATGTAATTCCTCGTCTTCCCACTCTGCCAGCATGAACACTTTCTTCACAGAATCCAAAGAATCTCTTGTTCTCTCCCAAAAATCCGTCGGAACAAAACCTGCCACATCACATCGGTAGCCATCTATATCAAATTCCTTCACCCAATACATCATACTAGCTAACATTTCGTCTCTCATGGCTTGATTCTCGAAATTCAACTCAGCTACATCGGTCCAATCTGTTGGATTACCATCATTGTCCCGCGGCACGATAGGGCTGTTTCCTTCCTCGTCAGCTGTGTACCAATCGGGATGCTGCTCCACCCAAACGTGGTCCCAGGCAGTGTGATTAGCGACCCAATCCAAAATAACCTTCATACCCAAATCATGTGCTGCATCGACCAGTCTTTTAAAATCCTCTTTTGTGCCAAATTCAGGATTAACCTCCTTGTAATCCGTAATTGCGTAATAAGAGCCCAAGCCACCCTTCTTATCCTTTGTTCCAATCGGATAGACCGGCATCAGCCATAAAATATCTATTCCCATATCTTTAATTCTTTGAAGGTGCGGGATGATTGCGACGAAGGATCCTTCAGGACTAAATTGTCTGATATTCACTTCATATATGGAGGCATCCTTGTGCCAGGGTAATTCTTCTTGCATGTTTTCGGTGGTGTTTTCTGTAGCTTTCTCCTCGTTACAACTGTAAATCATTAATAATAAGGCTGATAACATTAAAAAATTAAATTTTACGCTTTTCATTTGAGAGGTATTTTAATTGTCTTTATAAGAGTGTGGCAGATTAAGATGAGCAAATTAATGAAATTTCTCAAAACTAAAAGAATTTTTTGACACTTATTGCCTTTTTTACACTAAGTCTTTAAAAAAATGGGGATTTTAGTTGGGAGATAGTAACTTTGAGCTACGATCCATGAGCTGTGAGCTACGCGCTGGGGGATGTAAAGTTACATACTGCTTAGGTTCAATCACTATTTATTTTTATAAATATTAAAAATCCAAATCACTTTGTAATCAATAATCCGTTAATAAAGAATACTCATATAAAACAAAATGATTAAATTTGATGAGATTTTATTTTGAGGATATGGGATTTATCTAAATTAGAAATATGAAAACTGTAACAATAGAGATTATAGATGATAAAGTTATCAAATTACTCCAAAATTTGGAATTTTTGCAGCTTATACGTTTGAAAAAAGACAAATCACAATCTATTTCGATTAAATTGACAAAGAAATACAAAGGTTCTATATCAAAACAATCTAGTGTAGACATTGAAGCTCAACTAGCGGAGCTTCGCAATGGTTGGGAATGAAATATTTATGGGATACCAATATAGCCATTTATTATCTGCAACAACAATTCCCATTGGAAGCAGAAAATTTCATTGACACCTCTATTATCAATGGCGAGATATTTATTTCTGTCGTCACAGAAATTGAATTGCTGTGCTGGAAAACTCTAAATGAAAAGGATTTAAATGTAATCCAAAATTTCATTAAGGATATTCAGGTAATTGAACTTGACCCAGACATAAAATATAAAACAGCTGAAATTCGTAGAAATAATAAAATAAAGCTGCCCGATGCCATAATAGCTGCTACTGCTTTAACTTTCAATTGTACCCTAGTTACACGTAATAGTAAAGATTTTGAAAATATTCACGATGTCTTGCTAATTAATCCATGGAATTTATAATTTTGATATCCTGCATAAATAGGCTTGCTACATTAAATTTTTGAAAATTTACATATAAAAATCACGGTAAAATCCAGTCAGGATTTATATTCACCAATTCTATTGATAGGCGCAACAAATTGAGAATCAACAAATAGAGACACAATAAAATGCGTCTCTACAGATCATCATTTTTTAATTTACATTAATCTTCAAATCATATCATCATAAATGCCGCCCGCAGATTCCTCTGAACCTAGGAATTTGCGCCCATCAATCATTAACCATTAACCATTATAAATTGCTCATCACGCCCCACATTCCCCTGAAGGGGACGCCTGCACTTCCGTTCCCTTTATGAAAATCGAAATCATATCATCATATCATCACATAATCATATCATCATATCATCCACCCATTCTGCTACCACACCCTTTAATGATCTTTTTTACCGCTTAATTTTTAAATGCACGAGTATAATTTTGGAAACTTGCTGCGAATAACTATTTTCACATTTTCAATCACCAACCGAAATTTATGGAAATACCAGAAAAGAATAGTTCCTTAGTGTCTAAAGAGATATTAGGGCATCCGGCAGGATTGTTTGTATTGTTTGCAACAGAAATGTGGGAGCGATTTTCTTTTTATGGTATGAAGGCTTTGCTGATCTACTATTTAGTTAAATATCATTTATTTACTGATGAAATAGGCAATTATATTGTAGGCAGCTATGCGGCATTGGTCTATGCGTTGCCGGTGGTGGGAGGTTACCTCGCAGATAAATATCTCGGATTCCGAAAAGCGGTTATATTCGGGGGTGTTTTGCTCGTGCTGGGGCATTTGGGATTGGCTTACGAAGGGCAACAAGCTTATTTGGCAGCCAACGGCACGGTAGTTCAAGATACCGGAGCTTTGCAATACTTCTTCTTTTCTTTGGCATTAATCATTTTGGGTGTAGGTTTTCTAAAAGCTAATATTTCTTCGATTGTCGGTGCTCTTTATGAGGAGCATGATGTGCGCAGGGATTCAGGTTTCACCATTTTCTATATGGGAATTAACCTCGGATCATTTGCCGCTACATTGATATGTGGTTATTTAGGAGAGAATTACGGCTGGGGCTGGGGTTTCGGTGCGGCAGGTATCGGGATGGTGCTGGGTCTGATCACTTTCATTTGGGGACAAAAATTCCTCGAGGGCAAAGCAGAGCCTAAGGATCCGGCAATTTTACAAGAAAAAGTATTCCTCGGCATTTCGAGAGAATGGATTATATATATAGTTTCAATAGGTAGTTTATTTATTCTGGCGCAGATGGTACAAAACCATACCATCGTCGATTGGACCCTGAGAATCACTGGAGCGATTGCACTAATAATGATCATAGTCATCTGTGTCAATTCTGAAAAAATAATCCGGGAAAGACTTATTGCTTTGACCATATTAATCCTCTTTTCGGTGGTTTTCTGGGCATTGTTCGAGCAAGCTTATACTTCTATGAATATGTATGCCGACAGGGTGCTGGTGAGAGAATTATGGGGATGGGAAATACCCGGACCTTGGTTTTTAAGTTTAAATGCACTATTTATCATCCTTTTTGCCCCTGTAATGGCGGCACTTTGGGTTAAGCTAGGAAAGAATAACCCGAATACTCCTGTCAAATTCTCCTTTGCAATCATTTTAGCAGGACTTGGTTTCGGGGCATTGGTGATCGGAGCCGGAATGACCTCTGAAGGTGCTAAAGTGGCTATGATTTGGATGGTATTAGCATATTTTCTACACACAATCGGTGAACTCTGTCTTTCGCCGGTGGGATTATCTTCTGTAACGAAATTAGCTCCTGTGAAAGTGGTAGGTTTTATGATGGGTGTATGGTTTTTAGCGACTGCAGCCTCTGAATTTATTGCAGTGGTGCTGGCCAATTTGGCGCAAATAGATACTACTGCAGGAGAGGTGAATGATGTAGGCATGGCCTTGGCGAGCTACACAGAGTTGTTTACCAAGCTATTCTGGGTAGGACTGATTTTTGGAGGTATATTGCTCTTGATTTCTCCTTTGATTAAGAAATTGATGCACGGAATAAAATAATTTAACATATTTTCTAAATAAAGTAATTGAACATAAAATCATCAAAAAATGAGTACAGACATTGAAAATTTATTCAAAGACAAGGTTCTAGGTCATCCTGCAGGTCTTTTTGTATTGTTTTTTACGGAAATGTGGGAGAGATTTTCATTTTATGGGATGAGAATACTACTAGTTTTGTTTTTGACGGCTCCTATTTTAGATGATAATCCGGGCTGGGGCTGGGCGCGGGAAAATGCCTTGGCTCTAATTGGCACCTATGCTTCCTTGCTATACCTTACACCCATCATTGGCGGCTATATAGCGGATAAATTTACGGGATACCGATTGGCAGTTGTGATTGGCTGTGTTATTATGACGATGGGTCATGGTTTTATGGCATTAGAAACTCATTTCTCGTTTTATATGGGTCTTGCTTTATTAGTTATCGGTACAGGTTTTTTCAAGCCGAATATTACATCCATAATTTCAGAAATGTACAAAGGCAAGGAGTCGAAAAAGGACGGTGCTTATACAATTTTCTATATGGGCGTTAACGCAGGAGCCTTTTTCGGTATGATGCTTTGCGGTTATTTGGCAGAGAATTTCGGCTGGTCTTGGGGTTTTGGATTAGCGGGGATATTTATGTTTTTAGGGATGTTACAATTTTTATTGGCAGGTAAACTTTTTGGATCTATTGGCGCAAGACCTTCTAAGAAATTCGATCTGGAAGTTCAGCCCAATGTGACAGAAGATCTACCGGAAGAAAATCGAGAGATCAAAGAAAAGCTGAATCCTTTCACTCCATTAGACTACGTTTTGATCGTATTATCCTCTGTGGGCGGGCTTTTCTATTTGTTCAACGACCCCTTGGAGAAAATTGGTAATATAGTAGCCTTCGATTTTGATATTGCTGGCATTCGTGCGTCCAATTTTATAGTTTTGTTTGCTTTAGTTTCCTTTTTGATACTATTGGTGAGTAGAATTTATAGATACTCGTCCATTGTAAGAGATAGAATTATTGCAGTTTCCATTTTTGGTATTTTCACAGTGTTCTTTTTTGCAGCTTTCGAACAGTCTTTGGGTTCGATGACACTCTTTGCACGAGATTATACCGATAGACAATTAGTAGGCTCATCAGCCATGATATTTAAGGTTGTTGATGCGCTTTTAACAACTGTACCATTGGTTATTATAACCTGGGTTTTATATCTATTATTTAAAAAAACCTTTTCACGAGTTGGCTTGTCGAATGTCATTTTGGCGATCGCATTTCTAGGCGTATGGGGACTTGTGATTTATAGACTTATCGACAAGTTTTCACAGTCAGGAAATGAGATTGAAGCTTCTTGGTTCGGGATACTTAACTCATTTTTCATCATTACCCTCGCTCCTATATTTTCTAAATGGTGGGAAAGCAAATACAACCCAAGTGCAGGAGTGAAATACGGAATGGGATTGATATTGCTCGGACTGGGATTTGCTATATTGGCATATGGTACGATGGATATTCCGCAAGGTGCTAAAACTGCATCCGTAAGCATGATATTCCTTATTCTAGCTTACCTTTTGCATACGATGGGCGAGCTTTGCCTTTCGCCTGTGGGCTTATCTTATTTAAGTAAGTTAGTACCTGCGCGAATGATTGGATTTATGTTTGGAGTTTGGTATCTTGCCATTGCTGTTGGACAGAAAACTGCGGGGACCATGGGAGGAATGATCGACAATATTACTGAGACATACTCACTGAGCACCTTCTTTTTGATATTCACTTTGGTACCGATAGGTGTAGGCTTGATATCGATAGTATTGAATCCATTGCTTAAGAAATTAATGCACGGAGTAAGATAGATTGAAGATAAAAAAATGAATTAAAAGAGTCATTGGATCATCCGGTGACTCTTTTTGTTTTCTGGAAGGGGGCCTTCCCTTCGGGTCGCTACGTTACAGGCTCGCTATTCGCTCGGTTCTTCGGACTTCCTCCGCAGAGCTACGGAACCTTTCACATCGCTAGGCCGGGGAGGGAGTGGTGGGAGGCGTTTGAATTTTAAAGACGATTAAATAAATTTTATTCTATATTTAACGTGCCCATTATTTAATAGATTAAGAAAATCAAATATTCTGAATTTATAATATAAAATTTGAAGCTATGATTGGGATTATACAAGTCACACAAAAAGAGAATGACATTACCTTGTATTTTAAAATAGATTCAAAGGATCAAATTCAGATAATTGAAACTGCAGTAGGTAGGCTTTTTGATTATGATAATATATTAAGGGAGTTTAGCGATGTGAAAAGAATCTTTTACAATGAAATCCTAACAATATTAATATTTGTGGAAAAAGTAATCATCTTTAACTCGAATAATTATTCTCCACATCTTCTTAAATTTTTGAAGATCAATAATTCTGAAAATTGTAAAGAAAAACTCATTGAATTAATCCACTATCTACTTCAATTAGATACTACCACAATTCAACTGGAAGATTTAAAACATGAAGAAAATAAAGAAGTTAACAATCTTCTTCAAAATCATAATTTTGAAATGGAAGCTATTAAAAAATTTACAGATTTTCAGATTGCTAAATTATGTTCTGGAATGGAAGAAAGTCAAGCGAGGCAAATATTTAATATTTATAATTTGAATCAATCACTTAGTAATATTGAAAGATCTAAGGGCGAAAAGTTTGTTCATTCAGCATATATTAAATATGGTAAAGATTTACTATTAAAATTACTCCAACTTCAACAAAGACCTTTTAAAATATCGAATACAGAAAGAATTTTTACAATTTTTGATAAACATGATAAAGAGGATGACCCTGTAATTAGGTTGTCATGGCAAAATGATGAGTATTTTGAGTTTTATTTAAAAAAACACAGAGACTCAATTATGGTGAAGAATTCTAAGGAGGAAATTAAGGGAGAATTCACAAGAGATGGTGTATGTCAAATCTATGACATCGAAAATTTTAATTCAACAATAATTCTTTTCGCTAAATTAATTGACAATCCTCTCCAACATTTAATTTATTATGGCATTCAAACCGGAAGATGTTCTTTTTGCAATAAAGAATTATCAGATACTTCATCATTATCTAATGGCTATGGTAAGCAATGTGCAATAAATCATGGAATGCCTTGGAACAATTAATAATGATATCTAAATTTATTCTACTTATTTGCTAACATCTCGAAACAGGTAGTTTTCAAAAATAATTATAAGAGTAGTTTTTAACATTTCTGAATTATATAAAAGGATTTGAGAATTGAACATTTTCAAATGGGGTAGGTATTTCCTTAAAGAGAGCAATGTTCATTTTATAAAGCTTTATATAAAAGTTTCTTGAAGGTAAGATATTTGACTTCTTCATATACTTACTTATGCGTAATGAAAATATCTGAATTCTTTTATTTATTAATACTATAATCATGTCTACAATTTCTATATAATTTGAATTATCCATTTTAGATAGATCGAAAGCCAAAACATTAGTATCAGTAAAATTAAGTTGAATTTTCATAGTTTGAGTATATAATTTAATATCTTCAAAAAATAGGAAAATAACCTCCTATCACTGCTCCATACTGTGAAAAACCTGTTGCACATCCTCGTCATTCTCTAACATATCGATCACCTTCATCACTTCCGCCTCCTGTGCTTCGTTTAACTTGATGTAATTATGAGGAATGCGATCTGTAGAAGAACTGATAACCTCAAGTCCCCGCGCATCAAGCGCTTTCTGCATAGAACCGAACTCTACGAAAGGTACTATTAGGATAAATTCTCCTTCGTCCTCCGCTATTTCCTCCAACCCGTGATCTATCAGGTCTAACTCTAACTCCTCCATATCCAAACCCTCCGCCTTAATAGTGAAAGACGCTTTGTGGTCAAACATAAATCCCACCGAGTTATTGGTTCCTAAGGCGCCACCGTTCTTCGCAAAAGCCAATCGCACATTCGCCACTGTTCGTGTAGGATTGTCAGTAGCTGTTTCGACCATCACTGCAACTCCATGTGGGGCAAATCCTTCGTATACGATCTCGTGTAAATCTTTCTCGTTCTTCGAAGTAGCTCGCTTTATCGCTGCCTCGACATTGTCCTTGGGCATGTTCACAGCTTTGGCATTCTGGACAGCCATTCTCAATCGAGGATTCGAATCCGGATCCGGCCCACCTTCCTTCGCCGCAATGGCTATCTCCTTCCCTATTCTGGTAAATTGTCTGGCCATCATCGACCATCTTGCCATTTTTCTTGCCTTGCGATATTCAAACGCTCTTCCCATAGCTTTTTTAGATTTTGCACAAAAATACATTGCTAAAGTCATTCGGCAAAATTTTATATCTAATGAAATGATGGTTAAAGTTTTTGTGGAAGTTGTGGGGCATTTTTAAGAACATGCAGGTGGGGTGTTTTTATGAGATTGGGTTTGGGGTGAAAATTTTTCGGAATCCGAGAATTTTTCCGTGAAGTAAATACCTCCCATCCCTAATCTTAAAAAGATAGGATAATTTTATGGTAAGGTTATAACAGCCGAGGACGGAATCGGAGTTGTAATTGGTAAATTTTTCGGAATCCGAGAATTTTTTATGTGAAATAAATGCTTTCATTCCAAAATCTAATTATGACAGGATAATTTTTTATAGAAGCGCTAAATTTGGCATACTTAGAAATGATTTTTTTTCGGAATCCTAAAAAAAATGCTTCCAACCTATCATTTTACACATTGCTTTCCACCAATATAAGATTTCATATTAGGAGAATAAACACTTTTAGCCCTCCCATATCGGCCTTTAACCTCCCTGTTCTCTGATTTAAAGGAAACAAGGTTGATAAGGGCATAGGATTTTCTGCCTTTAATCACTAAATTAAAGGTAGTTTTAATCTTAATATATTTTTTTTAGGATTACTATACGCAGAGCAGATCAATATCGGTCATGGCATACCATCGTCGGAATCTCTTTTTGAATTCTTCATGCAATTCTTTGAATTCTGTCAGATTATAAGGCGATTTGAAAATAAGTATTCCGGCATCTAAATGTCTTTTTATTTCTAATGAAATATTTTCCCCTCTTAATTCATCAAAAAAAACACATTCTTTTTGAGCGTTCTTACCGAGAACTAGTTTTATAAGATTGATTTTTTTTCGTATATCCAAATAACTGATTCCTAACTTATTAAATCCTCTTTTTAGAAGACTTTCAAAAACTTCCTCAATAGTATAACTTTCAATAGTATTTCCCCGATCATTCCTCTTTCTTAATTGTTCCGTTTGTTGAAGCAACTTCATTTGGTTAAATATATAATATATAGATGACTTGCTTACTCGTAGATATTTTGCCAACTCAGCTTTCTTTAAATTCAATAGCTCTTTTTTCAATTTTAAAGCCGCACGAATTCTTGAACCAAAATCTCCCTCTATCCTAGATGCATTGATTCTTTGATCATATCTGTTTTTCAAATTTCGATAGAAGGTTTGGGCATTATTATCATTTACCCATGCATGTCCATTTTGCTCAAGGAAATTTATACCATATTCTTTGAAAAGTTCCATCGCAGGCCCATAAATTTTCTTTGCTAATACTAAAATTGGCTGTTTTCCATACTTTCTCAGAATCCTTTCCGCAACATGTTTTCTAATTTCAGTACGCCATATTATGATATAAGTATTTCCCAGAAAAGAGCATACTCCACATTTACCATTTTCTTCTAATATGAAGCGGAATCTTGCCTTAAAATATAAGCTATAATGATTTAGAATTAGTTTAATTACGTTTTCCATTTTGCAATTTTTAAATTTTCTGTTTATTTATAAGACGCAAAAAATTGAAAATTCCATAAAAAAAGTTGAAAAAATTTATAAAAAAGAGAAAAACGACGGTTTTACTGGGGTAAATGTTATGTCAAACTATTTTCTCGGAATCCGAAAATTGCTTATTTCAGTGCCAAGTTTTTTCTCGGAATCCGAGAAAAATGCAATCACCCCTTAAAACCCTCCCTCCCCTCCTTCCCCCATACCCCGATTCCAACCACTCTCTCCCGCATCAGGGGGAGTAGCGAACACGACCGAAGATGTAGCGCCAGCGAAATATAGGGAGTAAAGGATCACCCGGTGACGTCTGCGCATGCCGGCGCGCGAGGGGCGGCAGATCCTGTACTTCACGGCGCAGGGGGATGAGGTCGCGCGGTGGCGGGGTCTGGAGGCGGCGGGCGGATTGGATGGGGTGGGTTTGCGGGAGATCGATCTGGCGCGGGTGCGGGGGGCGGAGGGGCGGCTGGAGATCCCCGCCGACGCGTTGCTCAACCACATGGTGAACCACAATCTGGTCGTCGCCGGCACGGTGAACGCCAGCCACATCGACTTCCGCGCCGCGATTACGGATCTCGCCGATATTGAAGAGCGATGGCCG
>CALCSX010000170.1 GCA_937894165.1 uncultured Saprospiraceae bacterium
TTCAAGAACAATCGACTGATTTATAAAAGGTTATGAGTTTCCTTGCAGACACTAACTATTTATTAAGTCAATAATTCTTTTTTTCGAGATATTTGACGTATCTTTAACCTTCCAAGCGATTGATTTTCAAAGGTATTTAATTTTTAATAGGACTGAAGGTACTATTTTTATTAGGATTCTGACATAGCTCAGTTAAACCTTTGACGATTTTTTTGTGTGGGAATTTAACAGCACAATCTATAAAAAATTATAATGTTAAAAACTATCTTTCAAGGCCGGTTAGCCTTCGATAACGCCACGAGTTTTGAGAAGTTGAAGAAAATGTATCTTCATCAGACAGAGTCCCTTTACAAAGGGGAAATTTTATTTCTATTTGAGGATGTTTTTAATGAAGAAAAATTAGTTTTAGAGATACCTCGAACAGTCCTAACTACTACCGACAAATATTGGCAAAAAACTACGCAGATTCTCAAGTATTCTGCCCAGTTTGCTGTTGCCGGAAGAATTGGTGCTTGGGTGGTGGAAAATGGTGTTGCCCGAAAGCAGATGAAAATCGAGCCATCAGGCGACAAAACGATCGTTATGAATTATAAGGAGGGCATTCAGTTAATGAAAGAAGAGGATTTTGAGAATGCTATTTTGAGTTTTGATATAGTATTGAAAGCATTTTCAGAACATGCTGATGCATTATCGCGCAAAGCTTTCTGTTTGAAAAATTTAGGAAGATATGAAGAAGCTGAAAAGCTTTATTTAAAAAGTATCAGTGTGGATGAATATCATCCTCAATCTTCATTTGGATTGGCCATCATGCTTCATGATCTTGGCAAATTAGATCAAGCAATTAAATATTACGATCTGACTATTCCTCGCGCACTTGCTGTACAACCTGTATATTGGGAGGCGAGAAGAGAGAAGGCCAAGGCATACATCGAGATGGGGAAGGAGGAAAAAGCCATGCCTGAATATAAATTGCTATGCAGAAAGGATTTTACAAAGACAGATTCCAATTATGAAAAGCGAGGAGAAGATGTTCTTATTTACACCAAAATGCTTATCGAAAAGGAGGAATATAAGGTTTCAGTAGAGTTGCTAGACAGGATTTTGGAAAGTAATTTCAAGGATCTTCCTAAGCAGACGGTTGCCGAATTATTTTATTTGCGAAGCGTAGCCAAAATGAATGCAAATAAAAAAGGCTATAAGCAAGATCTGGAAATGGCTGCTAAAATGGGTTTTGCTACAAATGGTATATAAAGCCACTAGTAGTATAATTACTAAAGCCCACTAGATGTATTAAAATAGATAATTCATGTGATGTCTATTAAAAGTCTTGCTTCTATTTTCGAATATATTTAAATAATTTCCGTTAACATCTTATCAAAACAATGAATTTTAATTTGATGAGAGTATTATTTTTATTGATTTTTTCCATTCTCACATTTTGTTCTTCCTTGAAATCTCAGGATTATACTTCCTTGGAAGATTTAAAGAATAAGGATAAAAATAAATACGAGGAAGCTCGACGTACTAAGTTCAATAATCCGGATAGGTCATTGGAACTATTTGATGAAATCATTGCCAAAAACCACCTTTTCATTGACGCTTATATCGAAGCCGGATCAGTAGAATACAACGTTCGTCGCTATCACAGAGCTTTAAATTATTTCATGAGAGCTTATGAAATAGATAGTCTCTACAACCCTAAGTTGTTAAATTCTATCGGTTTGTCGGCCTGGAATGCGGGAGAGTATGAAAATGCTAAGATTTTCCTAAAGAAATATATTGATTTTGAGACATTTAACTCCGAATCACTCAGCAATGCAAGAATTTTTCTTCGAAACGCTACTTTTGCTGCGGAAGCAATAAAAAATCCGGTATCCTTCGATCCTGAGCCTTTAGGATCTGCGATCAATACTGATTTGCCGGAGTATTTACCCTCTCTGACTGTCGATGAATCCATTTTGATATTTCATAGACGGGTGAGGAATAATGAAGACTTTTTTATATCCCGCCGAAATGATAGTTTGGGCTGGATGAATGCAGTTCCAATTGATGATCTGAATACCGACACAAATGAGGGCGCGCATACACTAAGCTCAGACGGGAAAACGATGTATTTTACTATTTGCGGTAGCCCAAAAAACTACGGAAGTTGTGATATTTATGTAACAGAATATTTAAGAAATAGGTGGAGTCGTCCGGAGAATCTTGGACCTGAAATAAATTCCAAAGCTTGGGATTCTCAACCTTCTATTTCTTCGGATGGAAGGTTTTTATTTTTCTCAAGTAACCGAGCTAACGGTCATGGCGGGAAGGATATTTATGTCAGTTTTAAAAGGAAAGACGGCAAATGGTCCGTAGCCAAGAATATAGGAGAAACTATTAATTCAAAGGGTGATGAAGAAGCCCCTTTTATACATGCAGATGGATCTACATTGTATTTTATGTCAGACGGTCATCCGGGGATGGGATCTTCAGATATTTATTTGACAAAAACAGAAGATTATGCCAATTGGACAAGTCCGGTAAATATTGGGTATCCTATCAATACAAAAGATAGAGAGGGAGCTATTTTTGTTACTGCAGACGGACAAACCGGTTATTTTTCTAAGGAAATTATTGATAGTACCTCTATTCGAAATTTGAATTACCGTCCTAATATAGATATTTATACTTTCGAAATGCCGATATTTGCTCGACCTAATCCTGTGAGTTATCTGAAAGCAGTGGTGGTTGATGCAAAGAATGGAAGTCCAATACAAGCAGAAGTTCAACTGAGATCTTTAGAAAATAATTTGTATGAATACGCTGCATGGACTGATTTCGATGGTTCTTTATTAGTTGCTCTCCCTACTTTGGCTAAGTTCGGCTTGTTTATAGAAAAGGAAGGCTATGTTTTTCATTCAGAGCATTTCAGTTTGGATCAATCCTCTAATTCTCTCATACCTATTAATAAAGTGATAGAATTGGTACCCATTACGGATGAAAACAATGAAAAGGATGCTATTTTTGTCTTGCAAAATGTTTTTTTTGAAACAAATTCAGCAGAATTAGATAAGATATCATTTATAGAATTGGATAAATTGAGTTCCTTGTTAAGTTCAAATCCAAATATTAAGGTAGAGATTTCCGGACATACTGATAATGTGGGAGAAAAGGAATATAATTTGAACCTTTCTAAAGAGAGGGCTAAATCTGTATATAATTACTTAGTAAAGAAAGGCATTAACACTGACCGGTTAACTTATATCGGTCATGGAGATACGAAACCGGTGGCTGATAATAATACGGAAGAGGGTCGAGCGGAAAATAGAAGAACGGAATATAGGATTTTGAGTAACAACTGATTGTAATCACCTTTTGAGTTCTAAAACTAATGATTAAACCTGTTTTCAATCAATTATATGTGAAGATTTTTAGTAGATGCTAATACACATATTCCTTTAATAGCCTTTCTAAATAATTTGTAGCATTATTGCAAAATCCCGGATGAACTTCTGAACATTGAATTATTGTGCTTCGCTTTGCTGTCAACCAACGAAATCTAGAGGCGACATCAAGTTTTCCTATAGCGCCACCCTCACTCCCTCCGCGGCAGATTCGGTCAAAAGCATCAAGACCCTTTTCTACCAATTCAATATCTATTTCCGGAGAAAAGCTTTTAAGTTTATTTTTATCAAGAAAGTATTTGCAGTCCAAAAATTTTTGTTTCGCAGAATACAATACCACACCAACATTGAGAAACTCCCCACGCTCCACTCTTGGCACTACCCTTATGACCGCATATTCAAATAATTCCATCTCTCGCATTAATTGCTTCTTTTAAAAATAATTCGGAATTACGTACCCTTAGTTTAAGAAATGTGCTGTATGCCGCCCGATGCGCTACCTTGGTTTCAAACCTCCCCTCTTCTCCCAACCATTCATCCGGAATTAGTGCTATCAAGTGGTCGAGGAAGTCATCAGTTAAAATACTTACAAACCTTCTATCCACATTTTCTAAATTTGTAGCTTCCTTGATCAAGACATGATCTTTTATCATAGGAAAAGGTTTGATGACAGCCGGATCCCAAGTGTCCCAAGAATGATGAAAATATAAAGCTGCTCCATGGTCAATTAACCACAATTGCCTGTTCCACATCAACATATTGGTGTTTCTGGCTGTACGATCAATATTCATCAACAATGCATCTAACCAAACGATTCCGGAAGCTAGCACTGGATCAATTTCGTGGATAACAGGATCGAATGTCAAAGCCCCGCTTAGAAAATGCACTGCAAGGTTTTTACCTACACTAAATTTAAACAAATCTTGAATCTCCTCATCAGGCTCAGTACGTCCGAATGCCTCATCTAAATTCGCAAAAACCATTTCAGGCACTCGCATGCCCAACTCCCGCGCAATTTCCCCTCCTAAAAGATCAGCTATCAATGCTTTGGTTCCCTGACCCGCCCCTCGAAATTTTAGTACATACTTAAACTCATCATCCGCCTCTATAATTCCGGGTAGAGAGCCCCCCTCACGCAATGGTGTAAGATAGCGAGTAACATTGACTGATCTAATTTCTACCATTTTTGTTATTGGCGATTTTAATATTTTGGAACAATATTCATAGCAATATTAGTGAAAAAGTATTAATCGCCCATTGTTTTAAAGAGAATTGAACATGAAATGTCTGAAATGAGTATTGATCAGAGAATTGGAAAGCCAAAGTGTAGAAAAATTGGGGTATTTTCTCGCTATTGTCCGAATACTCGAAATTATATCTTCTAAAAAATCTTATATTTTTTGAAATATGTCATAATTAATGGTTCAAATTAGATATTGTAATTATATAAATAATTGTGGTTCAATACAATAGATGTAAGTGTAACATGTGTGCTTTTTTTCGAATCATAAGTGTCTCTCCAGTATGAAGATTTTATAAATATTTGTAATACCAATTATATTTAGACTTGTCAGTAATCTACATTTAATCTATTACGACATTCCAAAATTTAATAGGCATAGAATAGTCATGAATAATTTGGTGAGGGGTAAATATCAGGGCTTGTAATATTTAAAATGAAATTATCCTAAACTGAAAGGAGGAGAAACCGATTAGAAAGAAATTTAAATCTTTTGAGTTTAGGCTCAATTTTACTTACATAAATGTGTTCACTTTGAAAAGTCATAGTGGCACATTTTTTTATTTTAGGATTATTGATCATATAGGCTGTATTGGAAAGATCTTTTTGAATTCTCGATTTTCGAGAAATTTTATGCCCCCTTTATTATTTCTCGAAAGTCGAAAATTTATAACACAAAAAAGGCTGCAAAATCTCTTCCGCAGCCTTTTTAAATATCTTATTCAATGATTTACTTGTTAAACATACTCTTTGCCATGGCTTGAGCTCTTCCTTCCCCTACATTCCTTACAATATAATCAACTATCTGATCTAATTTTCCGAATTGATCCACATTGTCTGGCAAAGCATTTTCTTGCTCTGCTTTCTCTTTAGCATCTTTCCAAATACCGTGTACCATTCTTAATGCCGCCATTTTGCGGAAAGTATTGGCTTCTTTATCAGTTATGAATTCCTTCAATTTCTGAACAGTTTCTAACTTATCAAAGTGATTACCTGTCTTCAAAAGCAATGTCTGGTAACTATTGTAAAACCCAAAGGAGGCAAAGGGATCCACAGTATACCTATTATCTTCAAAGAATTTCAAGTACTCTTTGTTGGTCGATTGAGCATAAATGCTTCCAATTGTAGACATTAATCCGGGATCCTTGGAATCAATATACAATTCAGCAATTTTCTCTGCCGTAGTCTGCTGAAGTTTCTGAATCGCTGAAATCGAAGCGTTGATAACATTATAGGCTTCCGTTGAATCCAATGCTTTGGACTGAAATAAATCCATATATTCCAAATCTTCCAAATCTCCCAAGAGCTTAATCGCCTGAGATCTGACGATGGAATTAGGATCATTGTTCGCCATTTTGATCGTTTTCTCGATCAATATTGCATTTCCTGCAATGGAAACTTCAGAAAGTGCTTTAGATCTTATTCCCCAGAATTCATCATCCAACGCATCTACAAATAAATTTTGTGCCCATGGTGAATAATTTCCTGAAAGCCCTGATACTGCTGAGTATCTATCTTTGAAATCACGGTAGTTCTCGTATTGATAAACCAATTCAGCTGTACTTAAATCACGATTTATTTCGGCCAATAATGTATTGCTGGTGTCAATTCTGATAAAGTGATAATTACTTGGAGACATTATTGTAAATTCCTGCTTCCTCTGATCGAGAAAAATTTCTTCCACAATAGGTTCTGTCATTGTTTTAGTCTGAATCGTAACTGTCAAAGGAATTTGAAAAACTGCCAGATTCTTCTCAGGATCCTGCATTTGCTCAACTACAATCTTCACTTGTGAGTTAATGGTATCAAAACTCGTGGAAATATTCAAAATCGGATGACCCGCAGCTTTAAACCATTGATCGAAAAACAAACCTAAATCTCTACCCGTAACTTCTTCATACACCAAACGCAAATCATCTATCTCCGCAGAATTCAATGCTTTGGATTTCAAAAACACATTCATCCCTTCGAAGAAAGCATCGTCTCCAAGCTCTTCTCTCAACATATGCAGAACAAGCCCTCCCTTATTGTAGGAGTGTGCGTCAAACATATCCTCCCTCGAATCGTAATAATGATCGATAATTGGGCGGGTTCCCTGATTTTTTGTACTCATAAAGTAAGCACGCTGTGAATTCAACCTGTGAAATTCAGCTTCATCTCGTCCATATTTATACTCCTTCCATAAATATTCTCCATAGGTTGCAAAACCTTCATTAATGGTAAGATTTGACCAACCCTCGCAAGTAACATAATCACCAAACCAATGGTGAAATAACTCATGCGCAACAATAGCATCATTGCTATTATCAATTAATTGTCTATCAGTCTTTTGCACAAATTCACCGAAAATCGAAGCCGTTGTATTTTCCATCGCTCCCGATACATAATCTCTCACAACAACCTGTGAATATTTTGACCAAGGGTATTTGATTCCAGTCATATCACTAAAAAACGTAAGCATTTCCGGTGTATGGGCAAAAATATTTCGCGCATAAGGCTCGTAATCTTTCTCTACGTAATAGCCAACATCCATTCCTTTCCACTTGTCCATCACTACAGCATATTCACCTATTGCCAACATAAATAAATAGGGTGCATGCGGTGTCTCCATTTTCCAATAATCTGTTCTGGTGCCGTCTGCATTTTTCTTAGAAGAAGCCATCACACCATTGGAAAGAGTGGTAAATCTATCTTCTACAGTAACATATATTTCCTGCGTACATCTTTCGTTAGGCTTGTCAATTGTCGGAAACCATCTTGAGCTTGATTCCGTCTCACCTTGTGTCCATATCTGTTGCGGCTTATTGGGGTCTGTGTTGTTCGGATTGATAAAATAAAGTCCTTTGTCCATTGAAATAGCAGCACTGCCGCCCACCTCACCTTCATTAGGCTTGGCTACATAATCAATAATAACAGTAAACTTCTCTCCTCTTTTATACTCCTTACCCAAATCGATATTCAACTGAAGACTATCATATTCAAATTCCAGAGGTGCCGTTCTTCCTGTTAAAGTAATACTGTTTATATCGAAATTTTTAGCATCCAAAACGAGCGTTGAGGTAGAATAATAGTAAGGTGTCAGGTCAAGCGTGGCCTTTCCCAATACTCTTTGTTTCTCCCAGTTAAATTTCAAATCCAGCTTGGTATGTAACAGATCAAAATGTCGATCTGCCGAGCCTCGGTAAGGTTTGGAAGGATATTTTGCCTGCGTTTCTTCAATACTTAAAGTTTTGGGCTCTTTTATCTCTACTTCTTCCAATACTCTCTCTTCGATTTCTACCACTTCCGGATTGATTTTTACCGGTCCTTCGACCACTGCTTTTTTACTGTTGCAGGCCCAAAATGAAAGAAAAATGAGAACTATCCAAAGGGATAAATTAGGTTGTTTCATATATAAAGTTTTAGTCTAAATTGATTTTATTGTCTTAACGCAGTTTCTGCTATTGTAATATGGTTTCCTTTCCATCTTTATTGATAATATTTCTATACCGCTACGGAATAATCTCTTAAAACATCATTCAGCGAAACCTTTTTATCAGTACTTTCTTTTCGCTTCCCGATGATTAAAGCACACGGCACCTGATATTCTCCGGAAGGGAATTTCTTGGTATAAGATCCCGGGATGACCACTGATCTCGGTGGAACCTCTCCCTTATAAATCACTTCTTCGGCTCCGGTCACATCAATAATTTTTGTGCTTCCTGTTAATACAACATTGGCTCCCAAAACTGCTTCCTCTCCTACTCGCACTCCCTCCACGACAATACATCTCGATCCTATAAAGCAATTGTCTTCAATAATCGTTGGCGTAGCTTGCAGTGGCTCCAGCACGCCTCCCAGACCCACTCCTCCGCTTAGATGTACATTCTTCCCCACCTGCGCGCAAGACCCTACAGTAGCCCAAGTGTCTACCATTGTCCCCGATCCCACATAGGCGCCAATATTTACATACGATGGCATCATTATCACACCTTCTTCCAAAAATGCGCCGTATCTCGCCACCGCATTAGGCACCACCCGCACCTTCTGTCCTGCATAGTCCTTCTTCAATGGAATTTTATCGTGATATTCGAATGGACCGACCTCGATAGTCTCCATTTTTGATATAGGAAAATATAAAATTACCGCTTTTTTAACCCAATCATTCACCTCCCAAATGCCATCCCGCTTCTCAGCTACCCGCAATCGACCCTTATCCAAATGCTCTATCACATCCAAAATTGCTGATACGTAAATATCATTTTTCAATAACAACCTATCCTCCCAAACTTGGTCAATTTTCTCTTGTAAATCTTTCATTTCTAAAAAAATATTGGATAAATAAAATAGCCGGTCATCACGCTCATTAGTCCGATCATATAACCTCTGTAAACCTCGAAGGGTTTATGAGCAGCCAAATAAAGTCGAACAGTTCCGATCAGACCCGACAAAAATATGAATATATAAATAAATTTATGTGCCGAAAGTAAAAAATGAAATCCAAATAATTCAAAATCAATAATGCTGATATGTTCCTTCACAACCAGTAAAACTACCATAGCCAGTATTCCTGCTATCCCCGCAGCATGAAGACTAACTTTGAAGAATGAATTGAAAAACAGACATACAAACAGGGTGATTATAGCTCCCAATAAAAACATCGAATACATGGGTGGAAACATTCCCGTACCAAGGGTATTGGCCATCAGCCAAAGGTAGAAAACAGCGGTAGTCACTAAGGGTGCTATCCTCTCTTTTTTATCCTCCAATGCCAGACTGCGAACAAATCCCAATTGTTTCATTAGGAAAATTGCAAATCCCGGAAGCACAAAACTGAAAATAAATACGATAATTATCAAAAAAGTACCTTGTTCAATGTTGTTGAATCCAAATTCATAGGGATTGACCATCAACAAAATCAATAACAAATAGGTAGCCATCCACAAGGGGTGGAAAACGATGGAAATTGTTTTTGCTAAAAATTGCAACATAAAGTTTTTAAATAAGGCTGCAATTTACTTAAAATTTAATTGATCAGGGTTGCTAATGTAAAATTCTACTCTTCTGTTCTCACTTCTTAATTCCTCTGAGGAATTGTCATTCAGTGGCTTGGAGGCTCCGAGGGCAGCTGTTTGAACTCTTCCTGTGTGAATGCCTTTCCTGATAAGATATCTTTTTATGGCATCGCTTCGGTCCATCGAAAGTTTATAAAGGGCAGCTTTGTCCCCGACATTATCTGTATGTCCTTCAATTCTTATTCGTGCTCGTGGGTTAGCTTTCATAAACGCGACTAGTTTGTCGAGCTCTGAGTAGGAAATGTCTCTTATTTCATCCTTAGATCGTTGAAAATAAATGTTGCCCAGTTCAATTTTATTG
The DNA here is from genome assembly GCA_937894165.1 of uncultured Saprospiraceae bacterium. Lineage (GTDB taxonomy): Bacteria > Bacteroidota > Bacteroidia > Chitinophagales > Saprospiraceae > CALCSX01. The sequence continues at coordinate 9,982 of CALCSX010000170.1, forward strand.
GCTTTAACTTTCAAGACCTTTTCATCCAAGCTTAAATCCTTCTTCACTTCTCCTTTTACGACCACTTTCTCCTTAGTGTTGGATTCCGTGCTCGGCTCATTTGAAGCTGCAATGTTTTCTTGTTTCTCCTCAATAGGTGGATCGATAACGATTTTCTCTGTAACGGCGGGCTCTTCTGATTCCTTATAATCCACAGGATAGAGGTAAATATTGAGTTCAGAAAAAGCAGCATTATTGACATAGTAATTATGAGGATCTATCATAAATTCCTTTGTAACATAACCTTTTTTTACCGCTCTGAGAAGGAATTTTGATTTTTGCATTGACATCATTCGTAATTTACCATCGAAAAGATGAAAAGACCGGGTGAAATCACGATAGGTCGATGAGGAAAAGTGAAGATAGGCTTCAGTCAGTTCACCTGTTGTACCATCATAAACATTGCAATAAATCCCCTTCTCCGCCTTCATCTCACTTTCTGAAGCGAAAAACTTCACCTTAAAAATATCCATACTTCCATCTCTGTCAGAATTGAAATAAAGTTCTCCTGTTTTCGGACAGATGTAGGGATGGCTCTCATTGAATGTTGAGTTGACCGGGGAATCAAGTTTTACCGGTAATGTCCAATTAGACCACGTGTCATCGAGGCGATAGGAATAATAAATATTTTGTCCACCGCCCTCTCTATTTGATGAAAACAGAATTGTCTTATTATCCGACATAAGAAATGGCGTGGATTCTCGAAATTTTGAGTTGATGGTAGAACCTAAATTGACAGGTATTGACCAAATATCTTGATTGACTCTGTGTGAAACATAAATATCCATTTCTCCTCCGGAGTCGTGCCTTTGAAGACTTGTCAACATGTACTCTCCATCAGCCGATAAGTGCATGCTCATTTCTCTGGATTGATTTTTTAGATCATATATATGCATAGGCTTAGGAAATGTCCACTCATTTTCTGCTTGAATTCTAGTCTGACTGAGACCCTGACGCACATTGCCATCACTGTAATATTGATTGATCAAAATCAAGCTATTATCTACTTCATTTATGGAGCAGACGCTATTCGGGAGTGCATTATTCAATGGATAGCCGGGATGAAATACCTCCGCAGACTTCCCCTTCAGTACGGCAATCCAGATATCTTGATTAAATTTTGATTCAGAAATTTCTTCTAAACCTTCCTCCTCTACTAGGGCATAAATTTCCCTCAAACGGTCTAAATATTCCTCTTCCGATAGAGTTTTATTCAAATCTACACCATTTTCAAACAATGTCTTGTTGAATGTCGGATGTCCCACTCTGGTGAAATAAAGTTTACATCCATCCTTACTTACGACGGGACTTATTTCATCGTATTCAGATGAATTTATACTCTTGTCTAATTTTTTTATTTCATAGGGGCCTGTGATTATCCATGCAAACGATATTGTGGAAAGCGTCATGAAAAGGCAGGAAATGATATATTTTTTCATAATCGATCGGTTTCTTTAATCTTTAACCGGAGGTAGATATAATACGAACATTAACCTCATCAGGTTTGAAATTAAAGACAAATATATTAAAATTTTTTGTAATATGTGTAAAAATTCAGAAAATATTATAAGTACTTATTATAGCTTCTTGAAGTGTATAGCAATTCGCTTACAAAAAAAACCTCCCAAGACAAGGCTTTCGAAGTATTTGAATCCAAGAAGTTTATAAAAAATAAATGAATGGTTCAAATACGAGAGTAACGCAGAATTGGGAGGTTTTTTTAGCGAATATTTTAGAAGAAAAAACGTTAATCACGAGTAATTAGTATTTCAACTCTTCGATTGACAGCCCGCAACTCTTCGGAGCTATTGTCGGAGATGGGCTCGTCGGCACCCATGCCCTGATGTCTGATTTGACTTTCTTTAGCCCCAGCTTCGATAAGCAGCTTTTTCATAGCCAAAGCTCTGTTGTTGGAAAGTTCGAGAAGGGCTTCGCGGTCACCGACATTGTCGGTATGTCCGGAAATAAGGAATGAAAGGTTGGGATTATTGATAAGTATTTCCGCCAATTGTTGAATGTCCGGGAAGGAAGCAGGTAGTATTTTATCCGTTCCTCTCTCGAATAAGATCGGGTTAATGGTCAACTTATTTCCCTTTTCAAGTGGATCCAAGACCAACCTTAAATAGTAATTATTATGAATATCCGGAGAATATTGATGTTTTTTGAACACTATATTTCTTGAAAAGAAATTTTCTTTTTCGGCCTGAAGCTCAATCTGACTCAGGTGATCAATACCTATTTCCGCTTCTCCATAGAATGCATAAGTGCTATGTATTTCTCCGGTTTCAAGGTCTTTGTAGAAGATTTCGCAGCTTTCCGACTCGTTGGTGGCGGAATTTATCGTCCTAATGCGAAGTTTTTGCTTAAATTCCTCTTTTTTTTCCTTTTCATCCATTGGCTTGGAAGGGATATATTTCTCCGCTATGAGGGAATCAGGAAAAATACGAGCACGAAAGAGATCCGAACTGCCATCGCGGGTACTTGTGAAGTAAAGCATCATATATTTCTCGTTGAGATAAGGATACTGATCATTGGTGTTAGAATTGACAGGCGTTGGCAATTTAACAGGTGTAGCCCATTTCGTCCAAGTATCATCGAGACGTTTGCTGATATATATGTCATTGGCTTGTTCCGGGTTATCCCTATCGGAAGAAAACAATAAAAACAATTTATCTGAAGTGATATGAGGGGTAAAATCCTTAAAATCTGAATTTATATCCGGACCTAAATTAATGCCCTTGCTATAATTATCATCTGAAACCCTGAAACTTACATACAAGTCCATATTTCCAAGTCCATTTTCCTTGGATATAATGATGACCTCCTCATCTTCACTCATCGAGAGATTTACCTGCGAACCTTTCGTATCAAAATCAAAAATATGAATAGGAGTGGGAAATGCCCAGCCTATTTCCGGTTTGTACCTCACCCTGCTAAAGCCTTGGGACATTCCGCCATCCCTGTAAAATTGGTTGACAACGATAAGTGAATTTTCCTTGCCCATAGAGCAAGCGGAATTGGGTAGTGCATTATTTAGAGGGTAGGTGGGATGGATCAATCTATCGAAAAGTGATCTCTCCGTCGTAGCCATCCATATATCTTGATTGATGTGCGAATCAACAGGTTTTTTGATAGGCTGACCGGCGATAAGCGAATAAATTTCCCGTAGCTTTTTCTCGTAATCACGTTCCTCAGTAATTTCAGAGATATCCAAATCATTCTCGATCAGCGTTTTATCAAAGGTGTGGTAACCTACCCGGGTAAAATAAATCGTACGACCATCATTACTAATCACCGGAGCTATTTCGTCGTAATCATCCAAATTGAGGTGCGTACCCAATTTTTCAACCTCATAAGTCCACTTTTCGGATTGCGTATATCCAAAAATTCCCCAGAAAAGCAGTAAGATTGTAAAAAATTCCTTCATTGAAGTGGAGGATATTTATTTAGAACGCAAAAGTACCCATTATCAGCCAAATTGAACCAGACTAAATATAATAACTTGTTAAAAACTGATTCGGATTCACTTTTTTCTTATCAAAGTTCAATCTTTTCCGTTTTATATCGTTTATACTATTGCTGATCGTGTAACCATCATATTTTTGTCATCTTAATTATATATTATTGCCTTAACAGGGAGTTATGTTCAACAAAGATGGCTGATTTTTATTAAACTTTTAATTTACACAACATCACAATCGTATTAAAATATTTAATCAAAAATAATATTATATTGTTATCCCAAATTATTCAAAGCGAAAAAATGACGAGACTTATTATCTTTTTGATATTATTTTTACCACTTATTAGCATTGCTCAGACATCAGATATGGGCAAGACCAAGATCAATGGACAGATAGTTTCCTTCGAGATCATTGACGGGGACACCTTGTTTATGATGGACCTGAAGGAAATAAGTTTCACCTCTCCCCGCAAGTTTGATTCGCGGGAAGACTATCTGCTCTACTTGAAATACCGCAGATATGCCGCACAGGTGTATCCCTACGCTCTGGAAGCTATGCGCATATACAACGAAGAGGCAGAAATGACAGCCGACATGAACAAGCGCAAACAGAAAAGGCACATGAAGTCCGTTCAGCGAGAACTCGAAGAGAACTTCGAGGAACCCTTGAAGAAACTTAACAAGACGCAGGGCATGATTCTCATCAAGATGATTGAGCGAGAGTTGGAGATCCCATTTTATGATCTGGTCAAAGATCTGCGCGGAGGATTTACCGCCACTTATTGGAGCACTTTGGGCCGATTTAATGGCTACCGATTGAAGGAGCAATATCAACGAGGAGACAATCCAATTTTAGATATAGTATTAGATGATTTCAACATCAATCCCGAGAAGGAGTCGGCGCCTTATATGAAGAAAAAATGAAAAACTGTTTTTGGGGAGGGCGTGTCCCTGCGGGTCGGGCTATCCGCTATATCTTTTGTTCCGCATTGCTCCACTAAAAGTATACCGCTTCTATCCCTCACGCGGGAGGGAGTGGATCGAGGAGAGTAGTTGTGGCGGGATTTCTATGGATCCCTTTTTAAAAAAACTGCAGATTTATTGTTTTTTTCGACAAAAAGCCCCGAAGGTGGCGCAATATCAAAGCCCGGGGTGAAGCCCCGGTGAAAGTGCAAAAAATTAAGGTTTTGGCGAGATTTTTGCCTGATAAGTGCAAAAATCATGACAAAACCGGATGATTTCACACTTTTTCTTGGAACTATTACTACAAAATGGTAGTATCTACAGGCAATTAGTTATAGCTTAGGTATATCTGAATTTAAACTACGCTTATGAATAAGAATAAATATTCCTTTAAATATGTGATATACTTTTTCACTAGTGTCCGAATAAAAAAATAAAGAATGGGACGTTTGGTTATCAAACGCCCCTAAATTGTCGTTTAAGTTTTACCACAAACTAAAAAAACGACATGGGCAAAGATACAACGTTAAAATTTGTCGGACAGCCGATTTTTGCGCAAATCATAAAAATGGTGAGTAAGTCGGTATTTGGTCAATTAGTATCAAAAATATTTGAAAAAGTCATGGGAATAGCAGAACTATTAAAATTGGAGAAAAAAGATAGACTAGCCTATGAGGAAAGTCTAAAGAAACATCGTGATCTCAAAAACGCTATGCAAAGTCAATACCAATTAGGAGTTGAAGAAGGTATGGAGAAAGGTATGGAAAAAGGTATAATAAATGCTGCATTCAATATGCATAAAGAAGGATTTAATTTAGACATAATAGCGAAAGTTACAGGTTTAAGTGTGGAGGAATTAAGAAAGGTATTGAATTAATAATTATTCCAATATTACTTTAGATGTATTCGAATTACCAATCCTAACTTTGAAAAAGAACGCACCTTTCTATTCGTTTAAAATTCGACAAATCTCCCCAGCCATAAACGTCTCGGAACCGCGTGAGCAACCCGGAGGGCCGGGCGCTTTAGCCCGGGTACGACGCTTCAGCGGATTACGGTACCCCGCAGCTCAACCAGAAATACCTTAATACTGCGTT